>JBHEMC010000016.1:0-59830 GCA_046262775.1 Pyrinomonadaceae bacterium
CTGCTCGCTCACACCGCCCGTACACTGGATCTGCAGAGTGGTTACGACATCATTCGTAAAGAAGAGCCCTTTCCTGAACCAATTTCCGACCCGGTAATCTTTCATCTCGACAATATCAGTGGCTTCATTGAGCCAGGCGTCGAGTCGGGTGCGGCGGGGAAAGCTGCCGCGGGTTACATCGAAGCTGCGGTGGAACTTTGCGCCGCAGGAAATATCGACGCAATCGCGACCGCGCCAATAAATAAACGTGCATTGTTTCTCGGTGGTTACAGTTTTCCTGGTCATACCGAGTTTCTTGCTCATTTGACCGGGGCCGAGGAATACGCCATGGCGTTCGTCGCGGCCAACCTCCGCATAGTCTTGCTGTCGACGCATGTCCCTCTTTCCGAAGCAATCCGGCTAGTCGAGCGCGATCGTATAATCAGAGTCGTAAATCTGACCGACCGAGAATTGCGCAGATGGGGTATAGAGCGGCCGCGGTTAGCCATGGCGGCACTAAATCCTCATGGAGCTGAAGGAGGTCTATTCGGTGTCGAAGAAGCTTCTGAAATGATGCCGGCTATTGAGGCTTGTCGGATAGAGGACATCAACGTGCAGGGACCTTTTTCTGCTGACACGGTCTTTTTGCGAGCGTCACGTGGCGAATTTGATGCCGTCATTGCTTGTTATCATGATCAAGCCATGATTCCTGTAAAATGTCTGTCGTTCGGCGAAGCCGTAAATGTGACTCTCGGGTTGCCATTCATCCGCACTTCAGTTGATCACGGGACGGCCTTTGATATAGCGGGAAAGGGGCTCGCTGAACATTCAAGTATGATTGCAGCAATCAAGCTCGCGGCAGAACTCTCTACACAGGCCGGCGAAAGCTGTCGTGCCGTTGAAGTTTAAAACAGGACTTCCACCCAAAATGGCGAACATCGATGCAGCACAGGCAAATATTGATGAGAAAAGCGACCGTCGCATACTCGTGGCGGATGACGATCCAGCAATCCTGCGGCTCGTAGCGACGATTCTCGAAAAAGAGAACTATGCAGTAGTAACCGCTCGCGACGGCCGCGAAGCTTATAAGGTATTACAGTCAGACTCGAACTTTATTGCGGCGATTTTGGACGTCGTGATGCCACACATCTCCGGACCCGAACTGGTTCGCTATATGAAAACAGAGAAAAATCTGATGCGCGTTCCGGTAATGATCATGACGGCGGAGCAGGATCCGAAACTCTCGTCGGACAGCTTTGCCGCGGGAGCAGTAGTGTTCCTGCCAAAACCGTTCACGACCGCACAACTGCAGATCATGCTTCAGATGTTGATTGGAAAACTACCTTCCTAACTTCTAAACGATGACCGCGAAGCAACCATTGTTTTTTGCTGTTCTACTTCTGGCGCTGTTCTGTGTTCTGCCTCAGTCTGTACGCGCTGAACTCTCAACAAAAACTGCTCGAGCAATCATCACGAAGGCAGCCGGTATGTCGCTTCCACGCAGTGCTGTGCGCATTCGTCAACTGCGTTCTGTAAGTCCCAGTGAAGTTGACGTCGCGGCTGATCTCGAGTTGGTGTTCCGAATGGGCCAGGACGAGAACGGTCGATGGCGTATCAATGAGATTCGCGCAGGGCAGGATCGTTGGGAGAGTTTGGAGTTAGTTGCAGAAGGTGCAGACTTCACGCTGGCATCGAACAATTGCAACGCGGCCGATGTTCCGAAAGTTTCAGAGCTGACCATCAAACTGGCACGTTGTTTGGTTGCCGATCTGTTTGCGGTAAATTTGCCCTCTGACGAAGCGCGCATTAAACAGATCTCAGGACTTGGATTGCCGTTGGGCTCACAAGGGTCCGCGGTCGTAGTAACTCTCGTACAAGTCGATTTCCGATTACAGAAGCGTGCAGACGTCTGGCAGGCGACCGATTTTCGCAGCGGTAACCGTGGCTGGGTAAATATTGAAAGCCTTCCCTATGCAATCAACGAAAGGAAAAGAGCAATTGCTATGGAGGATTTGCACAAGGTCGCAAACGCTCTTGCTGCTTTCAGAAAAGATCGCGGGTTCTTTGTCGTAGCTGACAAGGAGGCTGTAGTGATGGACCAGTTAGCGCCCCATTACATGCGACAGGTGGTTAGGATCGATCCATGGCACAAACCTTACCTGTACAGTGGCACTCGCGATGAATTCAGCCTGCGGTCAGCGGGCCCTGACGGAAAAGAGAATACCTCCGATGACATTGTGCTGACCGGCCCGGCGCGTTGAACCGTCGGCTTCTCCCTCCACTGAATTCCTTAAAATCCCACTTCCATCTCTAAATGAAGCTGCCCTATCGGTTCCCGACAAACCCACCAAAACTAAACTCTTGACTGCCTGTAACCGCGGGTGTTAGGTTTCTTTCGTAGCCTCCTCGCTGAGGCTCTTGACACGAGACGGCATGCCCGCGCCATCTGCCGACGCACTAGGCCCCGCCGATGGTGCTCATTCAGCTAAAGGACATCAGCTTTGCTGGCTGGACGCAAACTCCTACTCGCCGACGATTCGGTCACCATTCAGAAAGTTATCGACCTAACGTTCGCCGATGAGGGCGTTAGAGTCATTTCCTTTAACAATGGAAAAGAAGCGATAGATAACGTGGAAGAGATTGCGCCCGATGTAGTGCTTGCCGACGTATTCATGCCAAAAATGAATGGGTATGAAGTCTGTGAGTACATCAAACAAAACGAGAAGCTTAAAAATATCCCGGTTATGCTCCTTGTTGGCTCGTTTGAGCCGTTTGACGAAGGGGAGGCGCGCAGAGTTGGCGCGGATGACATCTTGACCAAGCCATTTCAATCAATTCGGAGGCTAATTGAGCGAGTCGGAGCGCTCGTCGGTACTCGTCAGCCTGAACAGGAAATTCCCACGGAGGACCTTCTGAAACAGCACGCGACCGCGAGCGAGCCCGCACTGCTAACCAAACAGGAGTTGGAGGTTACTACAGCCGACACCCAACCACTCCCCCATTACCACAAGCGACAGACGAAATTCGAAGCAGAACCAGCGGTCGCTGAAACAATCCAAGAACAAGCTATGGAACCTTTAACGACACCTGCCGCAAACACCGAAATGGAAACGAACGATGTGTTGTTGGACCTCGGAGATTTCGAAGCCGTAAATATGGCGGCGGATGATTTCGAGCTGGATCTCGATTTGAATGAGCCTGATGCGGAGCCCGCATACGCTGTAGCTGAATCATCTCGAAGCACGTATGAGCCAGGGGCAGCTCGTGCCTTTGTCGAACCACAGATCTCCGAAAGTTTTGCCGACACGCAAGAGATTCCGTACGCCACTAATTTCGAAACTACCAGTGACGCAAGTTACGAGAGCACGGCCGCAGCTCTCTATGAGGATCAGGTTCATGAGACAACGCCTGAACCAGTGTATGTATCTGAAGCTACTGAGACTCCAGAGGTCGCGATTCAACCCCTGAATAATCAACTGGAAGCACCAATTAGCGAGCACGTAAGTCAGCGCGAAGCTGCTTCTGAGCTAACGCCGGAGAATCTATCGCCGGAATTTATGGACAAGATCGCGCGACGAGCAGTTGAGCTGTTGTCGGAGAAGGTCGTACAGGAGATCGCATGGGAGGTTGTCCCTGATTTGGCTGAGTTGATGATCAAACGGCACCTTCAGGAGAAGGGATCACAACCGAAGTAACGCACTCAATCAAGTTCACAGCTGGCAGGTGACTTTTATTGGTCACCTGCTTTTTTTCAAGTTGTCTGTTATAGCTTGTCCGTGTACGGTAAGAACCTACAAGAGTTTTACAACTGATGACGCTGATGGACATTCCAAAACAATACGACCCTAAACAGGCTGAACAGCATCACTACGAACGTTGGGAGAAGAACGGCTACTTTGCACCGGAAATAAACAGGGATCCTCACGCACCGGTCTTTTCGATTGTTATTCCTCCGCCAAATGTCACCGGTTCATTACATATGGGCCACGCGTTGCAGCACACGATGATGGACGTGTTAACGCGCTACAAGAGAATGTCAGGTTTTCGGACCTTATGGCTTCCAGGAATGGATCACGCCGGTATCTCCACGCAGTTAATGGTGACCCGTGCATTGAAAAAAGAAGGCAAGACTCGACAGGACCTGGGCCGCGAGAAGTTTGTCGAACGCGTTTGGCAATGGAAGCGAGAATCCGGTGGACAGATCACCACACAGATGCGACGTGCGGGTTCGTCGGTCGACTGGTCTCGAGAGAAGTTTACGATGGACGAAGACTTGTCCGGCGCAGTTCGTGAAGTCTTTGTTCGCTTGTTCGACGAGGGCCTGATTTATCGAGGCAATCGCATCGTCAACTGGTGTCCACATGACCAAACCGTGTTGTCGGATCTGGAAGTTGAAAAATTGCCGCAGGCAGGAAAGTTGTATTACATCAGGTATCCGCTGAAAAATGCAGATTGCTATCTAACCGTGGCGACTACCAGACCCGAGACGATGCTGGGAGACACTGCGGTGGCGGTTCATCCTGAAGACAGTCGTTACAAAGGTCTCATTAATGCCAACGTCAGGTTGCCGCTGACTGAGAGAGAAATTCCGATCGTAGCAGATAGCTTTGTCGATCCGGAGTTCGGGACAGGCGCAGTCAAAGTTACGCCTGCGCATGATCCAAACGATTACGATCTGGGTGAAAGACACAACTTGCCCAAAGTAGTCGTTATTGATCAGCACGCGCAGATGACCGAAGCTGCTGGGGCGGATTACGCCGGTCTCGATCGTTACAAAGCGCGCGAAAAGATCCTCGAGAATCTTGAGAGAGCTGGACTGCTGGAGAATGTGGTCGATTATGAATTCTCTATCTCCAAGTGCGAGCGCTGTAAAACCGTGATTGAGCCATTGATCTCAACGCAATGGTTTATGCGCATGGATCCGTTGTGCGATCTCGCCTTGGAGTTGCTCGATAATAAACGTTTGCCTCGGTTTATTCCGGAGGTTCCCTACGAAAAAATTTATCGGAACTGGCTGGAGAATCTTCGAGATTGGACAATTTCTCGTCAACTTTGGTGGGGCCATCAGATCCCCGCCTGGTATACGAAAGACGGCCAGGTCGTAGTTGCTCGTTCCGAAGCGGAAGCACGAGAGAAAGCTGGAACGGACGAACTCACCAGAGACCAAGATGTACTCGACACCTGGTTTTCATCAGCCCTATGGCCCCTTTCAACGTTTGGCTGGCCCGCAGAAACAGCAGATTTGAAGACGTTCTACCCAACTTCAGTGCTCGTTACGGCCCGCGACATCATCTTCCTATGGGTGTCGCGGATGGTCATGATGGGTCGCAAGTTTGTGGGGCGGGAACCGTTCGCGCATGTCTTTGTGACAGGAACAATTCTCGACAGTCAGGGTCAACGAATGTCGAAGACAAAAATGAACGGCGTAGATCCATTGATGGTGTTCGATCGGTTTGGTGTCGATGCAACCCGGTTGGCTCTGGCCCAGGTCGGAAGCACGGACACGCGTTGGAATGAAAAGCAGGTAGAGACCTACCGGAATTTTGCAAATAAGATTTGGAACGCTGCTCGGTTCTGTCTGCTGTATTCGGAAGGTGCTGAAGTGGATCCGGAGTTGTTGTCCAACGATGGTTCACTTGCGCTACACGATCGTTGGATCCTGTCGCGGTTGAACAGAGCCACGAGAGAAGTTCGCAACGCTCTGGAACATTACGAGTTCCATGCTGCCGTCCAAACCCTTTACCACTTCTTCTGGGATGATTTTTGTGATTGGTACATTGAACTAACGAAGAACGAGGTAACTGCGGAAGCAGCTTCGCCCGGCCGGGTCCAATCAAGAGCGCGACTACTGACAGTACTCGAGCACGCGCTGCGGTTGCTACACCCTTTCATGCCATACATTACCGAAGATTTGTGGCAGCGTTTACCTGCGCAGAATGAATGCTTATTGCATCCAGCTTATCGTGGTGCTGAACCAACCATCATGCTTGCTGCTTACCCATCAGTTGTCGAATCAGCAATTCATGAAGAAGCTGAATGCGAAATGCAGGCTGTCATTGACCTGATTTCTCGAGTCAGAAATATTCGTTCTGAAATGAACATCAAGCCGTCTGAACGCGTGCGCGTGCTCGTAAGTGCGCCGCAAGACAAATTGCGAGAGGTGTTCACGACAGCCGCGGAACGAATCTCTCGCCTTGTACGCGCCTCGGACATCGTCATCAAGAACACCTTAGACGCGCCCCGCGCATCTGCTCGAGCAATTCTTTCAGGAGGGGCTGAAGTTGCAGTTCCACTTGAGGGCCTAATTGACTTCGAGCAGGAGCGGCAACGGCTGCACCGCGAACAGGAGAAGCTTGCAACGGAAGCAGCAAAGCTCGAAACGCAACTCGAAAATCCTAATTTCGTGGGACGTGCTCCGGCCGAGCGGGTCGATGAATTACGGCTCCGACTCGGCGACATCGTTCAACGTCAATCGCAATTACAGCAAACGGTCGAAAATCTGCAATGAACTGGCTGGACGAAGGCGCCCTCTACTCGCAAATTGGACTCTTCCTGCGCGAAGACGTGGGTCGGGGCGACATCACGACCCAGGCGATAGTCGAACGGAACACACGCGCTCGTGGCCGCTTTATCGCCGGAGAGGAGATGGTGGTGGCTGGTTTGGAAGCAGCAGAAGAAGTATTTCTTACGCTCGATTCGCAGCAACAGCTGGAAGCATTCGTTTCTGACGGAGAACAAGTGGAAAAAGGGAAAGTGATTGCTCGCACTTCTGGTTTTGCAGATGTTCTCTTAACCGGCCAAACGGTTGCTCTGAATCTTCTGAAACGTCTGTCAGCCGTAGCGTCACTCACCAGTCGTTTTGTCGCAGCAGTAGAGGGAACCAACGCGAAAATAGTTGACACGATCGGAACGACTCCAGGCCTGAGAATGCTGGAACGCTATGCCGTTGCCCTCGGCGGAGGGCTAAATAGCCGCTTCGGATTAGATGATGGAGTGGTCATCACTGCGAATCATATGTCGATTGTCGGTGGTGTGAGTGACGCAGTTAAGAAGGCGAAACAGTCACTTGGATACCTGCACCGGGTTGAAGTCGAGGTGCGAAATGAAGAAGAGTTGAAGGTTGCCGCTGAAAGCGGTGCAGACACCGTCTCTTTAAGTGATATGCCTGCTACAGATGTCGCGCGATTGATCAGTATCGCGCGACAGTACTCAGGCGAGCTGACGTTTGCTTACAATGGAGACGTTACTCTCGAGAGTGTACGAGCGTATGCAGAGGCTGGTCTCGATTACATCAAAGTAAGCAGTCTTACCAACAGTCCTCCGTCGGTAAATATCGAGTTCCACATTCAGCCGTAAACGCTGATGATCGCAACGCACGGTGGTCGAAAACTCTTTGCGAGTCATATTCGATGGATGAAGCAACAAAAGGTTTTGGAACGACCCGTTTGCGTTCGTCGTGAACTGATAAAGCATCTTCTCGCCCCTTGAAGGCATCCCTGTTGGGGCGTATGTTAGCGACACTAAGGAATCCTTATGGGTGGTTTCGCAATGAGACGACAGAATTGGCATATACGATCGCTGTTGCATCTCGGTCTTTGTTTGATCGTCGTAATGGCGTTGTGTGTCGTGGAAGTCGGAGCTCAGAGCCGCAGGAAACGCCATAGCCGTCGAGCGCGGAAACCGGTTGCGGCGAAACCGATAATAACGAATCCTCCGATCTCTCCGCCGACCTCTGAGGATGGGACGGATACGGGTGACGTAAAAATAATCAGCACCTCAGAAGAGGACGCAGGTGGCCCTGAGCAGACTGCCGACAGCTCAAAGAGCAAAAAAACGAAGCCAGCAGCGCGAACGACAAATGATCAGGAAGACATTCAGCAAACGATGACTACGCTTTCCAACCAGGTCAACAAACTTACCGATAAGTTGACGCAGATGCAGGAAGACGATCGTTATTTGATTGATATGGAACGCCTGACCCGCGCGGAACAGCGCTCGGAGCAACTACGCTCACAGTTGATCGAAGTGCAGAGCAAAATGGCAGATTTACAATCGCGGTTGGAGCAGATTGAATACGCTTCGAAACCCGAAAATATAGAACGGGCCACCATGAGTTACGGTACAGTTCATCCCGAAGAAGCGCGAGAAAGCAGACGCCGCCAGCTCGAAAGTGAAAAAGGCAGGCTGCAAGTACAACTTAACATTCTTGACCAGAGTCGGAATCGTTTAGAACAATCAATAGCTACCGCTGACTCCGAAGTCGATCTGCTTCGCGCACGGCTGAACCAACAGCGAGACCTCGAGAATTCAAATCCGAAACCTGAAACTCGTCCACGCAAGCCGCCTGAATAACATTTGTGAACAGTGTCCGGTGATCCACGAAGCAGATGCCGTTACCCCCCAATCAGTGATATAGAACGACCGCGTTCGCCCCACAAGCGCACCGAAATTTCTTCTGCACTTACGCCGAGGACATTTTCTGTCGCTAACAACTGAGTTCCACTCGACGGTAGATCTCATCTAAATTATCAACCGCAAAGTAGATGCAGTCCGGATTCGGCTTTGCTTTCAAGCCACCGGCTGTCTATCGACGAGTGCCAGGATAACTGGCCCACACTTGATGTAATGACGTGAGCCTCGGAAAATTCTGCAGCCCTTGTCATTCAGAAGATGCGCATAGCAATCGGCGGTTTATTTAAGATCTGTTACCTATAACAATATGCGAAAGAGTCGCGGGGCTATAACGACTCCTGGTGTTCAGTGTTTCGCCTTTGGCTTCCGGGCGCGGCAATATAAAAGCGAGGGGCAAGTGCTGAGTAATGCGAAACACGTCGCCTCTGGTATAGATGGCTCAATTATCGATAAGCACTGAAAGCGCGAAATAACCAACAACCTATGCGGCTCTTTCAGAGCTAGAAAACTTTTGGGCATCCCAGGGGCGGCGCGCTTTGCTTCGCTCCGTGGAGGGTTCGAACGTAATCCGCAACGTAAAGCCGCTTTTCTCTTTCCTTTTTTTAAGGGAAGCTCATTAGTTCACAAATCGCCGCAGTTGTACGCTTATGGCGAATCCAATGGCGATGAAAGTTGCGCTTAATGATGCGAGACCGGCGCTCATTAGCGGCAAGGGCACACCAATGACTGGCGAGATTCCCAACGCCATTCCAATGTTGATGAAAATTTGAAAGATTAACCCGCCGACAACTGCCATGATGAAGAGCATACCCATCCGATCAGGCGAGCGCCGCGCACCCGTTATCAATCGCGATAGCAACACGGCATACGCTACCAACACGAGCACACAACCTATAAAACCCGTGGTCTCCGCAGTGACAGCATAGATGAAATCTGTATGAGGTTCGGGTAAAAACTTCAAACTGCTTTGTGAGTGCTCAAATGAAGATGCCGATCCCAATAGTCCACCTTCACCCACAGTAAGGATCGATTGCCACGTGTGATAGCCGATGCCTTTGCGGTCGGCATTTTCCGGATCGAGGATTACGTTGATACGTTCCTGTTGATAGCTCTTGACCATGTTCGTTTTAACGCCGAGCCAGTAGGCAAACGGTAGAGTGACAATAGCTATAACCGCTGCTGCGATGACCAGCCGTACACGAATGGCTGACAGGAAGAGAACAACAGCGAGAATTGGTAAGTAAGTCAGAACGGAGCCAACATCTGGTTCCATCAAAATTAAACCGATTGGCAGGGCAAGAATCATCCCACCAACAGCCATTTCCATAACGGTCAATGTTTGGGCGCGGTGTTTACCGAAGTACCTGGCCAGCATCATGGCGGTCGTGACCTTTACAAATTCCGAAGGTTGGAACTGTCCAATTCCCCCGGGCAGTTTTATCCAGGCACGTTGTCCATTGATTTTAAGACCAATACCGGGCACAAGAACGATTACGAGCAGTGCAAGTCCGAACACGTAAAACGCAGGCGCCAGGTTCAGTAGCCGGCGATAGTCGGTAAATGCAACGGCGAGCATTCCAACAAGCGCGATTCCAAAGCCGATTAGTTGTTTGATCCAGTAGGTCTCAGTTGGTTGGGCGTAGCGAATCTGAAGAGTGCCGAAGCCGACGATACCAATCGCGAGAAACGCCAGTATCCAGTCGAAATCCCGCCAACTGCGTTTGTGAATAATTGCTACCATCTATTGCTTTGTGTTCTTTGTCTTTGGCATTGGTACTTGGTTGTATTTTACCGAGTAGTCGCGCGTCAGTAGGCGTATCGTTCCAGATGCCTTAATGATGAAATCTACTACCAAAGAACAAAACTAAAGGCCGAACCCTACACCTCTACTTTTTCGCTATTTGTTGAGTCCCAGGAGGTTCTTCATGTCGGGTCTTACGATAATAAACGTCATAGATTTGCCGGATTGCCGGCGCGGCATACTGACTGCCAAAACCGGCATTTTCGATTAATGCAACCATCGAGATCTCCGGCTTATAGGCAGGAGCATAAGTAACGAACCACGAATGATCCTTGTTCTTTCCGACGTCTTTACCCAACCCAACCACCTGAGCGGTACCCGTCTTACCAGCAATGTCGAAACCAGCCATGCGAATGCTCGCCGCCGTCCCTCCATTGTTAACCACACCCCACATCCCGTCGACAACTATTTGATGAATATCTTCGGGTATGGGAATGACCTTGGGATTTGGCCGCGAGCCATCCAACGGTTGAAACTGAAGCGCTGCTTTGTACTCGGGCGTGCCGGGACTGCCAATCGCTGGAATTTCCTTCAGTAGATGAGGAATGTACAATTTGCCGTCCATCGCAACGCCTGAGACCGTACGCAAGAGCGAGATGGGCGTGATGATGTCGTAAACCTGGCCGAACGATGCATAGACTGTGTCGATGTCGCGCCATTCGGGATCACGAGGTTGCATTTTCCGCTTGAATTCGGGAGAAGGTGTCCAGTTGATCACCTCGTTCGGGAGATCGATGCCAGTGCGTCTGTTCAAGTCAAACTCATCAACCATCGCAACGATGCCATCAATGCCCATTTTCAGACCGAGACGATAAAAATATCCGTCGCACGATTTTGTGATAGCGGTTTTGATGTCAGGTGTTCCATGATTGCCCATGCAGCGGGTGAACTTGTTTCCGATCGTTATGCCGCCGCCGCACACAAGATTTGAATGGCCGATCGTAATTGCGCCCTGCTGCAGACCCGCGACGGACATCGGAATCTTCCAAGTGGATCCGGGCGGATAACGACTCTGAATTGCACGATTCAGAAGTGGTGTGTCCGGATCATTTAACAGCGACGCGTACTCTGCCCGCCCTTGTTTTGTCGTGATACGTTGCGAGAAAAGATTGGGGTCGAAAGTAGGGTACGATGCCAAAGCGAGGATCTCACCGTTGTTAGGATCCATAACGACGATCACACCTCGCTTTGTGATCGACGTTTGGAGCTGTTCCTCAGAAGCCTTTTGGAGTTCGAGATCGATCGTTGTAATTACGTCGCGGCCCGGCTGAGGAGGAACCGTTTCGATTTCATCCTGGATGCGACCGCGGCTGTCGACCACAACCTCACGATATCCGTCCCTGCCACGCAGGTAATCGTCATAGATTTGTTCGAGGCCGCTTTGACCGATGATATCGCCGGGCTTCAGTCCTTTGTCCTTGTACACATTCTGCTTCAGTTGATCAGGACTGATCTCACCTACGTAACCAAGCACGTGGGCCAATAATCCATTTTCCGGGTATCGCCGTTGCGGCTGCTGCTCGACGCGAAGCTCGGGAAATTCCAAATTGTGAGCCTCGACCCATGCTATGTCTCCCGGTGAAGCGTCCTGCTTCACCTGTATCGACTCGAAGGCAGGCATCGACTTAACCAGCTCAAATCGATCTCGCAAAATGTCAGGGTCAACGGCCAGACCTTCTGAAAGTGGACCGATTAACGAGGTCAGATCCTTTCCTTTAACGTCCTCACGAGTCAGGATCACGTTGTAGATCGGTCGCGAATCGACAATGACCTGGCCATTACGATCGAAGATAACGCCTCGCGGCGCGGGAATAGGAAGCCGTCTGCGCCGCTGATTGACCGCAATTTCGCCGTAGCGTTCGCCGCGGACCACCTGCAGGACGTACAGCCTTACGGCAAGTAACCCCAGCATTACGAGCACCAGCACCTGAATAAACCGGAGGCGGGCTCGCAAATTCTGAGATGTATCTTCGAATTTCATCGTAGTTTTACTCCGTTGCTTATTTTATCTGCGACGCATAGCACTTGTTGAACGGCGCGCCACTCGCCGTCGAGTTGCAAACTGTCTGCGTTGGCTGGTTCGTTCCGCAATCACTGCGTCGATCATGTAAAGAACCACCGTTCCCACAATGGTGGTAGCGATTAACTTGTACGACAGTGTTTGCATAAAAGGCACGAGCGGCGGATTGCCTAAAAGGCGATGCCAAAAAACATAGATGCTTGCGTCGAGGATCGTGGCTGCCGCAAGGACCGGAATTCTTAACAGAGGGTTTTCGAGATTGACCCGTGTGGCAGCGAAGTAAATCACGTAGGCTGTCAACGTCTTTGCAAAGCCTCCGGCTCCGATCAAGCCGCCGCTGGCAGCATCGACGATTAATCCGGCGAGTGTGCCGACAATCAACGCTTGCCAGGCGTCGCGTTGAAGAGCGATGTAAACAACTACAACGAGCGGAAAATCAATGTAGGACAGGGGCGGCCAAACTACGCGCAACGAAAGCTGCAGCACGATAGAAATAGCGAGAACAGCGGCGACCTTAAGCTGCGGCATAGTCGAACGATTGCAAAAATGTCCCTGGTCAATCGCCAATTGAGGTTAGGGTTGATTGAAAAAGCGCCATCCAACTATAAGCACTCGGTGATCGTCAATCCGGAATCAACAACAGCATTACGGCAATCGACAATGCCATCACTTCTTCGTTTTTTCTACGTTGGGCAGTGTCTGTTCGGGGGCAGTCCGCTGCGGCGGGTGATATAGAAGTACCGCGACTTCTTCAAGTTGTTCAAGACGTGCGCTCAGTCTGATAAGAATCTGGTGAGGTTGCGTGGCCGTGCCGCTCTTCACCTGTACGACCTCTCCGACGTTCAATCCGGGGGGATAAATTCCATCTTGACCGGTTGTCCTCACATAATCGCCAACTTCCACCTTTTCGAGTCCTGAAACGTAATGCATTTCAACCAACCCAAGATCTGGTCGACCTCTGATTGAGCCGAGTGCACCGGATTGACCTAACTGGCCAACTACAGCCCCTGCACCGGCTTTTTCATCGGTCAGCAACATGACTTGCGCAGACCAGGGAGCGACCGAGATGACACGACCAATGATTCCAGTAGCGGTTACGACGGGCATGTTAACCGTGATGCCTGAACTGCTTCCGCGGTTAATACTTATCGTGTTGAACCATACAGAGGGGTCGCGAGCAATCACTAGCGCCGGAACCGCGCCGTAGCTAACTTTTTCTTTGAGATTTAGCAGACCTCGAAGTCGTTCGTTTTCGGCCGCCTGAGTTTTGGCGTTATATAACTCGATTTGCGTTTTCGACAGACGTTGTTTGAGTTCCTCGTTTTCTGCTGCGGTACTGTGGAAATTGAAGATTTGTCGAAAGAAGCTAAAAGTCGCTCCGCCGGCGCGGGAAGAGACGTTCTGAAATGGGGACGCAAAGGTCGTAGTCCAAACTCGGAGAATTTTCTGCTCGCCGTTACTGTCTCGGGCGTCAACAGCCATAATGACAACGTTCGCAAACAACAGCATGATGAGCCAAATTGGCGCCCGCTGGCGAATCTCTCTTTGCGTGCGAACAGTTGCCATTGTCTTACCGGCTAATTACATTCCGCTGGTCATCGTGTTTTCCCACTTCACCCGCTTCAGCAGATCGAAGTCAGATAGCATTTTACCAGTTCCTAAAACTACAGACGCCAGAGGATCATCCGCCAGTGAGACGGGAAGCCCAGTTTCAATTGATAGGCGCTTGTCCAGATTTTTCAAGAGTGCGCCGCCACCCGTTAAGACAATCCCGCGTTCGACGATGTCAGCCGAAAGCTCTGGTGGAGTTCTTTCGAGCGCAACGCGAACAGCATTGATAATGGTGGAGACTGAATCGGCCAAGGCCTCACGAACTTCCTCGTCACTAATAGTAATCGTTTTGGGAATACCTTCGATGAGATTGCGACCGCGAACCTCATATGACAAAGGTTCGTCGAGTGGGTATGCTGAACCGAGTTCAATCTTGATCGCTTCAGCCGTCCGTTCACCGATCAGGAGGTTATACTTCCGTTTGATGTATTGAATTATTGCTTCGTCCATTTCATTTCCCGCAACGCGCACAGCCCGGGAATATACAATTCCGCTCAAACTGATTACTGCAATGTCTGTCGTTCCGCCGCCGATATCCACAACCATGTTGCCGTGCGGTTCCGTGATGGGCAAACCCGCACCAATCGCCGCAGCCATTGCTTCTTCGACGAGATAAACTTCCGAAGCCTTCGCACGATAAGCCGAGTCTTCAACCGCGCGGCGCTCGACCTGAGTTATTTCCGAGGGAATCCCGATCACGACTCTGGGGCTCACCCATGTTTTTCCGTTATGGGCTTTTCGGATGAAGTGTTGCAACATCTTTTCGGTGACTTCAAAGTTGGCGATCACGCCGTCCTTCATTGGTCGAATGGCGACTATGTTGCCGGGAGTTCTTCCAAGCATATCCTTGGCGTCACGGCCGACCGCTTCGACCTGGTTGGTCACTTTGTTAATGGCAACGATCGAAGGTTCGGAGACTACAATGCCTCGCCCTTTCGCATAAACCAGCGTGTTTGCGGTGCCAAGATCGATTGCTAAGTCACTTGAGAACAGACTGAAAATAGATTTAAAAGCCATCTAGACGAATTCACTTCCCGTGGTTGTTGAATGAAACTTCGGTGGGACTGGCGGCAATTGTTAGTAAGTAGCGACCTGTAAGTTACGAAAACTGGAGTCGGTTACCACCAGGCTAAAACTGGTCCTACAGCTTGCGGGTCGCTTCTTTCACCCCCTGGGACGCACCCAAGACGTCCGAACACTCTAAGATACACTCTCAACGTTCAACCGTAAACCGGAAACTTCGACCAGCGCTTACCGAAAACAAAAAAGCGGTTGCGGCGGTCTATCGCGGTCCTTCAACGACCGTTCTCATTAACCATTCCCGGCTCGATTTCCTGGACTGGATTGATCGGATCCGACTTACGAGTTTTGCCTGCTGTATCAGCTTGTATGACATTCGGGGCGAACCGCACGCAGTTCTTGTTAGCTGCTTTAGCCTCGTACATCGCAGTGTCCGCGCATGCAATCAACTGCTGTGGGGACGATGCGTGTTTGGGGAACGCTGCGACGCCGAAACTTGCCGTCAATGAGAGCTTCAGACGACGTCCGCCATTGAAATGGTGTCGGCCAATCTTTTCGCGAATGCGCTCAGCAACTGTGCCTGCAAGTTCAATCCCCGTGTCTGGTAACACGATCACAAATTCGTCGCCACCGTAACGCGCAACTGCATCTGTGTCGCGGACGGACGACAGAATTACAGCAGCCATCTCCATCAGCACGTGTGAACCTACCAGGTGGCCATGTTCGTCGTTAATTTTTTTGAAATCATCTAGATCGAGAAACAGAGCAGCGACGCTTGAGCCATAACGCCGGGCCCGTCGGATTTCGTTCAAAAGAAATTGGCGGAGATATCTAGCGTTGTGCAATTTGGTTAAGTCGTCAGTCTGCGATAGACGTTCAGCTTCGGCTATCCGTACCGCATTAGCGAGCGCAGACGCAATCGGCAGGGAAAGTGAGTCGAGCAACTCTGTATCTGAACGTTTGAAAGCGCGAGCACGTGCGCCCTCCCTGATCCCCTCAATCACGCCTAGAATTCTTTCGCCGCAAATAAGAGGAACTGCGACAACATGCTTGCCGTGCTCCTTCTTCTTCACGATTGCGTTACCCGCAGCTGCGAGTCTGGCAGCTCTTGATTCTGACCCGATTGGCAAATCAGATTCGCTGCCAAGAAATCGACGCCATTCTTCGTCGGTGGGTGAACCCATCCTTTGTCCGGCCCGCCAAACTGCAATGGCTTCCAGCGCAGCACCTTCAAATCCTTTTGCTTCCGAGAAGAGATAAACAGCCCAGCGATCGGCGTAGACCAGTTGCTGCAGTCCTGCAAGAGCAGTGTGTGCAGCGCCACTTTGATCGCCGATGAAATGAAGTGAGGAAACAAGGTCGAACGCAGCTCGTAGTCCGTTTATCTTTAAACGACGCGGAAGTGCCTGCGAACCAGGTTCAGATGGCTTCTGGATAAGACTTGGCAATCGAAGATCGCCAGTTCCACCATGTACTTCAATTTCACGCAGCAGGGCCGGAAGTTGGGCCGCCTTATCTGCAATCGCACGAAACCCGAGACGTTTTAGAGTGACGCCGTCGAGGCTGCGCAAGTTAAGGCTCTGATAACCGTTTGCGTGTCGACGACAAGCGATGAGCGGTGCACCCGGCCAAAATGCTTTCGCATGATCAATAGCGGTGTGAAGCTCAACCATGTCAGCCCCAGGCACGACTTCGTACAAAACTGCCAAGGGCGGCGGTCCTAATGTCTCTTCGGGACCGCT
This sequence comes from Pyrinomonadaceae bacterium, assembly GCA_046262775.1. Lineage (GTDB taxonomy): Bacteria > Acidobacteriota > Blastocatellia > Pyrinomonadales > Pyrinomonadaceae > PSRF01. The sequence goes on from JBHEMC010000016.1 coordinate 16,586, forward strand.
ACTTTCCTGTCGCCTTGCCAGTGCCACCTCGACTTCGACCTCGCGAAGACCTTCAATGAGCGTTTTTACTCCGGCAGCACGCAGAGCCTCGATCAGCTCGTAGGCGGGAGCTTCGTGAGCATCAGTGAGTAGTATTACGTGGCTCGACATTGTTGCTGTGGGCTGCGGCGGCGCGTGGTTAACCTCTTCCACGACCTCCGCGGGCGGACAGTACTAGTTTGTACTGGCTGCTGTTTCCCTGGGAATCCTGCGCGTCGACTAAAACCTCTCGAGCGTCAATTGCGGCTGTAATCTGTACCTGAAATGATCCGTCTGTTGGAACTATCGCCTCACGTCCGAGAACATGAATTATCGTACCAGGATCGGCATGACCTCTCACGAGATATATATTGCCGCCAAGCAATTCAGCCGTGAGATTTGAAACGGGAACCTGGGAGCCCGTACCGTGTGTGGCGATAATGAACTTCTGAGGCTCAGTCCAATCGCTCGTTTGACCTGTTGCTGCCGTAGCGCGAACACGCCAAAAATAAACGCCAGGTCTTAAATCGCTCGCAGTAAATTCGGTCGCAGCAAGTTGGTCCCGCTCGATAACCTTGCCATCAGTAACGAAAAATGGCGATGTAGCGACTTCTACTCGGTAATAAACTGCCGTGCCTGATTGCGGCCGTAACCACTTCAGCGGAACGCCCGCCGAGCCATTCGCATTGACGTACACTCTTTCAAGATCTCTCGGCTCCGCAGGCAATGGAACCTCTAATAATTTTTGTCGGAAGATTGTTCCTGAGGGATTCACGGAAGCATATTCGCCACCGTGTAGCGATGTTTTGTCGCCTGACCGGTTCGTAGTTTCGATCACGCCTGTGTTTACTCGGATCTCTTCGGTACCTTCCGGATTGACGCCAAAGCTAGCGCCTGTTTGTTCACCAATCTTGTTTTTTGTTTTGGGAGTTTCCACAACGTTCGTTGCCCCTTCGGGCTGTTGCTCGGTGCGCACGTATAACTGACCACTGTCAACTACGACATGGACGTTAGATCTCTTTCCGTTTTCACCACCCGCATTGTCTCGAACGATGATGGTGCTGTTGGGACGAACTACTAACGTCGAACCATCAGCAAGACTAATCCTTGCCCGACCGTTCGCTTGCGTTTGTACGGTGTCGCCCGGGTACAACTCAGTATCAGGACCTGCGCTGATTATTTCGCGGGTGGCAGCCCGTACGACTCGTACGTCGCCTTCAAATGAAATAAAGCGTGCGCCGGCTGTGAAGTTAGGATCCATGCCGGCGTTGCGGAATGGATTGCCAAATTTCCAAACATAGACGGCGGCACCACCTGCAACTCCGCACAATACGAAGAAAGCGATGGTCATATACACGAGCCGCTTCTGAACGACCCACCAATCAAAAACAAACCGACTGCTTCTATTGGACATTGCGCTAACGACTTACTGCGAGCGGGGCAAAGACTGAACGCGTGGCGCGGGCAAGTTGACTCAGTCTGGCGAGATTGTTTGTCCGCACGTTAAGGCGTGAAGTTTAGTTCGGCCTGCGGTCGCTTCGACCTTCCGAACTTTCAGCAGTAACGTCTGCCGAATCAGAAGGTTAACATAGCCCTCACAGCGCTTCAAGGAGTTTAAACTGACGGTTGCTGTCAGTAACGAAACAGCAAATATAGCGGGACCTCCGGTGCTGCTCGACAGGATGCCGACCTAGTAGACATTCTGGGCGCTCTATTGGTTTCTTTCATGCTGATCCATCTGTCTTTCGCCCTGCTCTTCAGGCAGATCCTCAGTCAGCGGCAAATCAAAATCGGGCGGCAGATCCACCTCAATCGTTGTGTCAGTCTCCTTCGCAAATAGCAATGAGGCCACAACTGAGCCAAGCAATACGACAGCTACGAATATTAGCGAGATCCAGATCGGAATGTGTATGTCTGCCGCCACCACCAGCATCTTTACTCCGATAAACGTGAGGACAATCGCGAGTCCCGTTCTGAGGTACTGGAACTTCTCTACCACTCCCGCCAACAAGAAGTACATCGAACGCAATCCGAGAATAGCGAATACGTTTGAAGTATAGACTATGAACGTGTTGGTCGTGACGGCAAATATTGCCGGGATCGAGTCGACCGCGAATACGAGATCTGTCACCTCCACTACGATTAAAACGAGCAACAGCAACGTGCCGGTACGGCGTCCGTTAGTTCGGACAAAGAAGTTCTTCTCTTCGTAATAATGCGTAATAGGTAAGAAACGCGAGATGATGCGGACAACGGGATTCTGATCGGGTTGAATATCGGTCTCTTCCTGCTTGAACATCTTCAAGCCGGTGTAGACCAAAAACGCTCCGAAGATATAAATGATCCATTGAAAACGGTTGAGCAGCGCGGCGCCGACAAAGATCATTGTGAGTCGCATGACCAACGCACCCAACACGCCCCAGAACAGCACGCGGTGTTGATATCTCGACGGAACTTTGAAGTACGAAAAAATCAGGAGGAAGACAAAAAGGTTATCTACAGACAGTGATAACTCGATCAGATAACCGGTAAGGAACTCGAGGCCGCGCTGAGTACCGAGGTGCCGAAAGACAAGACCAGCAAACAGCATCGCGAGACCGACCCAGACCCCGCTCCAGATCCACGCTTCGCGATAGCGGATAGTATGAGCTTTTCGATTGAAGAGCCCCAGGTCGAGGCCCAGCATGCAAACGATAAAGACACTGAATCCTAGCCAGAGCCACGTTGAGCCGCCGATAACGTCCATTAAGGTGAGTAAAATAGCATCGAAGTTTGTTAGTTGTCAGCAGCGAGTGGTCCGTAATCAACGCAGTGCGAACAACGGAAGAGTGAAACACAGAACTGCCGACGATTAAACAGCTGACAATTGACTATCGCAGGTTGCAGCATATACGCCTCTCCCTTACAATCCGCGGTTTGCTGAAAGGTACAAAAAATGCTCAAACAATTCGGACGCCTCAAACATACTCGTAACGTCGTTATTCTCGGCTTCATCGCGCTTATGGCCGTGAGCTTGATTATTTTCTATGCGCCGGGTCGAACGGGTCGAAATGTTGAGCCCTCAAAGAATATAGAAGTAGTAGCGAAGGTTGGCTCAGATCAGATTACTGTTGCCGATGTTGCTCGCGTCAAGGAAAATTATCAGCAGATGTTTGGTGGCCGAATCAGTCTGGCGCAGCTTGGGGGCAGTAAGCGGTTCCTCGATGGACTAATCAGCAAACTAGTTGTCTCACAAGAGGCAGCGCGCCTCGGCTTAAGCGCGAGCGATGAGGAGGTGGCCGAGAAGATCCGAAAACAGTTTTCGGATGCGTCAGGTCAATTTGTTGGTCTGGAAAGGTACAAGGAAAGCATCATCGCTCGTTACGGTGATGTCGAAAAGTTTGAAAGAGACATTCGAGACGAGATTGCGCAGGATAAATTGCGAGCACTCGTGAGCGCTAGCGTCACAGTTTCTGACGACGAAGTACAGGAAGACTACAAACGTAAGAATACGACGTTCGATGTCAGTTATGTCGTAGTTTCTGCGGACAAGCTAGCGGACAAGATCCAGCTGTCGGACGACGAGCTTAAGAAGTATTACGACGAACACAAAACGGACTATCGGTACCTCGAGCCGCAGAAAAGAATTCGGTACATTTACATCGATCAGGAAAAAGCCGGATCCAAACTACAGATTTCAGACAAGGACTTGCATGATGAGTACGACAAATTAACCCCTGAACACAGACAAGCAGGCGTAAAGGTGCAGCAGATTCTTCTAAAGGTTGCGCGAAAGGATCTCGACGCACAGGTCGAACAGAAAGCAAAAGACTTAATTGCAAAACTACGAGGCCCTAATGGCCAGGCTACTGAACAGGCCTTTGCTGAAGCGGCACGTGGAAACTCAGAGGATCCGGTAAGCGCCAAAAACAATGGTTACGTGCCGGGACTGATCAAACGTAATCCAAACAAGGCAAATGGTCTCTATGATCGAACTCTCGACATGCAGCCGGGTGATGTGTCTGACATTCCAATTAAGTACGCGGGTAATTGGTACATCCTCCGTCGGGGCGACTCGGTCCTGAAGACATTTGAAGAGGCTAAGCCCGAATTGTTGGTTTCGCTGCGCAATCGCCGCAGCTACGGAGAAGCTTTCAAGCTTGCAAATAAGGCCAAAGATTCACTGAAGCAAACCAAGAATCCACAGAAGGTCGCCCAGGAGTTAGCAGCTCAGGCAAACATGACGCCCGGGGAAATGGTCCGTGATACTCCATACGTGAAACCGGGAGACGACGTACCGGAAATCGGCACAAACCAGCAATTTGAACAGTCAATCGCGCCTTTAAATAATCCAAACGACGTTGGAGAGGCTACGGGTATTAAGGGAGGTTTTGCAGTTCCGCTTCTCGTTGATAAGAAGGAGCCGCGTATCCCTGAATTCGACGAAGTAAAAGCACAGATTAGCAAGTCATTGAAACAACAGCGCGCAACTCAACAACTGGAGCAGCATGCAAAAGATTTAGCCAGCTCCACCACAAACGCCGATGGTGTAAAAGCGGCTGGCGAAAAAGAAGGACTCGAAGCCGGTGCGGAGCAGGACTTCAAGCTTGGATCTTCTCTCGGCAAAGCTGGCACCAGCGCAGCGCTTGACGATCTGATTTACGGAATGAAGTCTGGGGATGTCACGAAGGCGCCGATCAAGGTTGGCGACAACTGGGTCATCCTTGGTGTCACCAAACGAACTGAGGCGGACCTCGCAGAGTTTGCAAAACAGAGGGAGCAGCTGAAGCAGCAAATGCTTAGCACGAGGCAGGACCAGGTATTCGAAGACTATGTGGCCGCGGTCCAGGAGCGGATGAAGCGCGAAGGAAAGATCAAAATCTACAACGATGTGCTCGCGACTCTGGAGGAAGATGAGCCAAACGCAGCGCCGCTTCCTGGAGGCCTGAACTTCCCACCTGAAGAGAAATAATCTGGCATCAAAGACGACAATACGCGGCGACTCAGACCGCTGCCTATTGTCGTTATGCTCTTGCTGATGGTCAGTTTCCCATCAATGGCGCAATATCGGCTTGAGCAACTGCTGTTCTTAGCTGCAACTCATTAGCCTCTGTCAGGATCTTCAGATTGTTCAAGGCACTCTTTGCAAGAACGCCTTTTGCTCCAGATAGCCTGCCGATAAACAACGCACCAAACTGCTTCAAGCCCTCGAGCGTGTCACCGAGATTTCGCGCCGAATCAGCATTATTGGTACGGGCCGCCAAAAACACGTCTACATCTGTTTGATTGCTGCCTACTGCGCCATAGACCTGTCGAATACCTGCAAGGTCATTTGCGACTGAAGCGTTGCCGACATCAAGATTCCTCAGCAAGGCGGGAGAGACATTGCTACCGAACCCAATAATTGCGTTTGGATCACGACTAGCCAGCGAAACCAATTCCTCATTAGCTCTCCTGCGACCCCCGCCCCCATCAATAACACTGCGAATGCTCATGGGATCACCGATGGCCAAGGTGTTGGTTTCAAGTGGAGCGGCCGCGAGTTCACCAATGTGAAGGTCGAATAGTCCGAGGAGCCTAACATTATCGTCGAGACTAAATATGTAGATCGTTCTGCCCTGGTATTTTTCTTCGCGGTATTTACCATTAGCGGCAATGCGACCGGCGGCAACCATCGCGCCTGCGCTAAATGTTCCATTTGCGAGTGCGACAGTTTGTACTTTTGTTATTCGTTCGGCAGGATAGTTGAACTTTATGCCCAGCGCGATCTCGTCAAAAGCACGTGGATCCAGTCCAGTACGATTTTTAAACCGGTCGATGTTGGCGTTCGCTTCGGCGAGTTTGCCTGGATTTCCTGCCAACAATCGCGGCATGACGTCACCCAACAATCGATTGAGCTTGATGTGCATAACGGCGTCGGACTCTGGCAGCGACCTCATGATATCTGCACCGGCAGAACTGGGCCTATTGCGGGATGGCGTCTGTGCGCTAACTGCGGCGATACTGAAGGAAAGCACTAAGATCGCAATGATCACTTTTTGGAAACTCTCTCTCACTATGCAAAGCCTTTCCTTTTTAGGAGTCTACGAAGTTTACCGTTGTCCGATGCCCATGGCTCGATGGGAGTTGGCTCGCCGGTGGTCATCGACCAGCCATTTTGTTGCGTAAATCTGCAAGTGGGATCGTCTTGTAATCTTCTGGAATATGAAACAATCCGTCATCGACGACGTCACTGATCTCACTCAATTCCGTTGTGCTGCGGTCGCCGGTTGCCGTCGTATTTTCTGATTTAACGCAGATTCCGAGTTCTGCATCAACCCAGATCAGCGTCTCTCCTTTGTTGACGCTTTCCAACTCCCGATTGTTAACTGCGACGCGATATCTGTATGTTCGCCGACCGTTTAAAACCTCCTCACCAACCTGCTGGTATGTGGTCACGGTTGGCTTCTCGCTTAAAAGACGTGCTGCCGACTCAAACTCACTGGCGAGCTCACCAGGTCTTGTTTTTTCCTCATAGTTGAGTTTTGCGTAAACCTTCTCCGAGGGCAAAAGAACGTACATGCCGTCGGTCAAACTCAGATAGACGATACTGCCGTTATCGTACTCGTCTCTTCTTAGAATGCCCGACTTCGTTAGCCGAACGCGGTCGGTGGTTTGCGAGCCGTTAACGTTCAATGTTGTAGTGCGGAGCGCGCGATAATGCTGAGGCTCAATGGTTTTGAAGGGAGCGACAGATGTAACAGGCGTCTCAACGGCACTGGAGGAACGCTGCTGTGAACCGGAATGACACGCCGTCAGAAGTGCGATTGCAATAAGCGTCGGGAAGAGAGACAAACGCTTGTAGTAACTCATCTTGAGCTAAACACGTTCGACGAGAACCGCGAGGCCCATACCGCCGCTTACGCAAAGCGTGGAGAGTCCAAGTCTTGCGTTTTGTTTTTTCATCTCGTGAAGCAACGTTGTGGTTATGCGCACGCCCGTGCAGCCTATCGGGTGACCCAGCGCAATTGCACCTCCATTGACGTTGAGCTTCTCGGGATCGAAATGGAGTTCGCGATCGCACGCAATCACCTGGGCAGCAAAAGCTTCGTTTAGTTCGATCAAATCGACCGACTCCAGAGTTAAATTATTACGATTGAGCATCTGTCTCACTGCGGGAACTGGACCGATGCCCATTATTTCTGGAGCTATGCCGACAATCTCGTAATCGACTATCCGTGCCTGTGGGTCGATCCTTGAACGTTGCATACGCTCTTCACTCATCACGACCAGAGCGGCCGCTCCGTCAGTAATCCCCGACGAATTTCCCGCAGTGACAGTACCATCTGACGAAAATACGCTCGGCAATTTTCGCAGGTCATCGAGCGTTGTTCCTGCGCGGCAGTGTTCATCCTTTTCGAACGTTACGGTCTCACCTTTCCGGCCCTTTACCTGCAGCGGCAACAGTTCGTCACTGAAGCGTCCTGACTCTAATGACATCTGCGCCCTTTGTTGAGAACGCAACGCATACTCATCCTGTTCCTCACGTGAGATTTCAAAACGCCTCGCAAGGTTTTCAGCTGTTTGCCCCATCACGAGACCCGAAAGCGGATCGTTGAACCCGTCTTTATACATTCCATCAACCAGCTCTGTGTTGCCCATTCGCATTCCCCAACGAGCGCCTTCGGCAAAGTAGGGCACCTGGGACATGCTCTCCGTGCCACCGGCCAAAACAATCTCGGCGCGGCCAAGCATGATCTCCTGGGCAGCGAGAATTATTGATTTGAGTCCGGAACCACACGCCTGGTTCACTGTAAAGGCGGGGACCGATGCCGGCAGTCCTGCGCGGAAAGCAATCTGCCGTGCAACGTTTGGTCCACCACCGGCCTGGCGCGCACAGCCCCAAATCGATTCGTTGACTTCATCAGCACTGACTCTCGCCCGACGCAATGCTTCTCGTGCGACCGCTACTCCCATATCGGCCGCACTCCAGGACGCCAGCGTTCCCCCAAAACGGCCAATTGGCGTACGTACAGAGCCGGCGAGGTAAACATTTTTCATCTTCAGATCTCTTTTTTGATTTGATTAAAATGGTAGCACACGGTAGAACTAACGACGAAACACTGACCTCTCAACAGTGACATCACCTCACGATGTGCCAGATGCTTCCGACAACATCAGAATTACAAGTCGCGGAAAAACAAATTCGAGCAGTGCTGCAGGCGCATGCTGAATGGTTTTGTGCGGCTGGAGGTGAATCGACGTTTGCCCTCAGACGAGAGGAAATTAACGTCAACATCTTACAGAACCGCTTGTTGCTGTCCTGTTTTACCGAAGACGGAAGTCGATCGTGGAGGGTCCTCAACTGGCATTGGAATGAACCGGTGCTGTCGTTTCTGGCGTCGAGCAGAATGGGAGCGCGGCGCTCTTTGATAGAATTGATCCCTCGTGCGTCAGCCCGCGTCATTGCCGCTACAATTAAAGCTGCTCGGCAGATCAGGTGCGAACAGATGGCCGGTCTAGCCTCTGCTCTTGAGCCAATGAGTCGAATCGAACGAGTTGCGTTGAGTCCGGGCATTCGGCGCGGCCAACCCGGCCCCTATGGGCGGATATTGCTGCGTCGAAAGCAGGACCGCATTGCAGTCACCGGCTCTGTCGCTCATTCTCACCCGGCCGCGGTCGACGCATTCTTATCGTCAGCCCTTCTTTGGTACGAACGAACTGCAGACCGTCTGCGGCCTCCGTACATCACTCAACTTTGGTTGCTAGTTTCAGAAGAATCTTTCAATTCGCTGGATCAACGGCTGGCGCTGCTGCGCGAATCATTGCGGGCTCTCATCAAGGTCTTCACCGTTGATGACGCACTTACAAACCTCGAGTCGAAAGATTGTGCGCAACGAAAGGACCTTTGGAAGAAGCGACTTGCTCGGTTTCCCCCGGTGCCACCCGCAACGATCAGTCTTCAAATGCAGCAAATAATTGCTGAGGCACCCGAAGCCATCGACGTCGTACATGCTCGTCATGGTGAGACGCTTCGTTACTTCGGCCTTCCTTTCGCGCGAGTCCGATCGATAATGAATGTCGAGCGAGTGTGGTTTGGAATTAGGAGCGGTCACCGACGCTTGCTTGACGAACACACCTTCAACGACTGGCAAAATCTAATGCGCGATTTGCGAGAGCATCGGTCACCGATTGCACCTGACCAACGTCATGCTTTCTATCGAGACGCGGCTGAAGCCTGGCTAGAATCACTACTCAGGCACGACATCACGAAACTCGACCCGGGATTGATTATTGCTCCGCTGCATGCGCAATTCAGGACGGCGCGAGGCGGCAAACCTGGAGTTCGGCCAATTGATATGTTGGCGTTAAGGCGCGACGGCCGATTGGTGGTGATTGAACTGAAAGTGTCGGAAGACCGCGAGCACGTAGTCCAGGGCGCTGACTATTGGAGACGAGTAGAAGCGCATCGCCGTCGCGGCCACATTGCAGCGGCGAAGCTGTTTGGCGAACAAGATATCAGAAACGAATCACCGCTCGTCTATTTGGTAGCGCCGACTTTGCGAGTACATGCCTCATTTCAGACACTGGCGCGTTGTATCGCAGCCGATATAGAGATCTACAGGTTTGACATAAACGAGGATTGGCGTGCAGGCGTGAGAGTTATGCGACGAATGCGCGTCAACTGATTGGATTAGTGCTTAACAAACAGACTGTCGCGTTGGTCTTTTGCGGCGTTGCGCGAACTGGATCCGGGCGTATTGTTGATACTGTTGATTGCCTGTTCGGCTGAGAGTATCCCGGAAACGCGCATACGGAATTCGTCTGGATTGCTGGCGTTGTTCAGCGCTTCTTCGATCGATATCAATCCGGATTGGAAGAGTCGGAATAACGATTGGTCGAAGGTCTGCATACCGTATTGCGAGGTTCCGGCCGCAATCGCCTGGCGTATCATGTACGTCTTCTCTTCGTTGATGATGTGGTCGCGAATAAATGCTGTGGAGACCAGAACTTCGATTGCGGGTACGCGACCCGGACCTTTCGCCGCGCGCACCAGGCGCATCGAGATTACGGCTTTGAGAATTCCCGCCAATTGAATCCGAACAGATTTTTGCTGGTGCGATGGAAAGGATGAAACGATGCGAGTGATTGTCTCAGTGGCATCAAGAGTGTGCAGCGTCGATAACACGAGATGACCAGTCTCTGCGGCTGTCAAAGCTGTTTCGATTGTTTCATGATCCCGCATCTCGCCAACGAGGATTACATCCGGATCCTGTCGGAGTGCGCCGCGTAATGCTTCTGCGAAAGAGCGTGTATCCACGTCTACTTCTCGCTGCGAAACGAACGACTGCTTGTCTCGATGCAGGAATTCGATTGGGTCTTCAATAGTGACGATGTGTCCGCTCCGACTCGAATTGATTGAGTCGATCATTGCCGCGAGCGTCGTGGATTTGCCAGCACCCGTCGCGCCAGTCACGAGAATCAGGCCCCGTCGTTCACTGGCAATCTTATCGATTACGGGAGGCAGGCCGAGCTCGGCGGTGTTTTTGGTCTGGTCCGGAATAACACGCAGAACAATGCTGACTGTGCCGCGCTGCTGAAAGATGTTGGCACGGAAACGGCCCAGGCCGGAGACGCCATAGCCGATATCGACTTCCGACACTTCTTTAAAGCGCTGCTTTTGGCGGTTCGACATCATTGCGAACGCCATGTCGAGGGTGTCTTCAGGCCTCAAGCGAGGAGCGTCGGCAACCGGGTGGAGTTCGCCCGCGATGCGCATCACTGGAAATACGCCCACTTTAAGGTGCAGATCCGAAGCGCCATGGCTGGTGGCCATCCGGAGCAGATCGTCAATTTTTGCGGCCATGAAATAAGGAAGACTTGTTTTGAGATAAGCGCCAGAAGGGGCGCGTTGGATCCGATTGTGGGGCAGGTCTATCGAAGGAGACGACGCCTGATCCACTATAGCTGAGGCAGTCAATGCCGTCAACACTGTTGATCACAGACCGCGTCCCTAGCGGAAAATTACAAAAAAGCGGACGAATTCTCGCCCGCTTTTGGTATTTCTTGAAGTTACTTCAGCTTCAGTCGAGCGACGCAGTCTGATAGCTCATAATCGGTTCATCGGCGCTGCCGGCATTGTCAATTGTACTTGCTGTATACCCATTGTCGCCGGTAGATGAACATTGCTTAGCATTGACATAGGTGAGCCAGTCGCCGGGCGCTTGTCGTTCCCCCTTGGTAATCTCAAAAAAGACCTTTTGAATTTTCGCCGTGATGTCGCCCCGTCCGCCTTTACCGACCGTAATACGATCGACGGATCTAATCGGCGTGATCTCGGCAGCCGTACCTGAAAAGAAGAGTTCATCTGCCACGTAAAGCGCGGCGCGTTGAATAGTCCGCTCCTTCACGGTGATACCAAGTTCCTGACAAATTTGAATAACGCTATCTCGCGTAATACCGGGCAAAATCGAAGAAGACAGTGGTGGTGTCAGCACTATTCCACCGGTTATGAGAAATATATTCTCGCCAGAGCCTTCAGAGACGTAACCGCGGTCGTCGAGCGCAATACCCTCGGCAAACCCATTGAGCAATGCCTCCATTTTGATCAACTGCGAATTCATGTAATTGGCGCCACTCTTTGCCATTGCAGGCATTGAGTTTGGTGTCAGTCGATTCCAGGTGGATACGCAAACGTCGACACCTTGCTCAATTGCTTCGTCGCCCAAATATTTGCCCCAATCCCAGGCACCTATGTAGCACGCGAGCGGATTCGGAAAAGGATTGACACCAAACGCGGGATGCTGTTCATCAAGGCTGCGGAAGAGAATTGGGCGGATGTAACATTGTTCCATACCACTTCGTTGAACAAGTCCAACCGCGGCATTGGAGAGTTCATCCAAACTCCACGGATGATCCATGCGATAAATCTTTGCAGAGTTAAGAAAACGTTGCATGTGTTCACGCAGCCGGTAGACTGCAGGTCCACGCGCAGTTGAGTAACACCTGATGCCCTCAAAGATGCTCGAACCATAGTGCAACACGTGAGACATGACATGCACGCGCGCATCGTCCCATTTTATGAATTTTCCGTTATGCCAAACGAAGTCGCAGATGCGTGGTGTTGCCACATCTTTCGAGTTCCTGTCTTTTGAGAACATATTGTTAACTCCTTTGGGATTTAATAACCGAAGGAAAGGAAGCGAGGGCCTTTACCTTTGATTGTAATGAACGATTTCAAGCAACCAAAACCGAAGAATTCCGGTCCTTCGAAAATCGATCACGTGGCTTATTAAGAATCGCACAATACCGTAGTTTTGCTCAGGTTGGCAAGACACGTCGGACCGCACGATATGGCGCACGGACCAGAAAATCTTCACTACACACGAGAGACTTTTAATCAGTCTTGGTTTCCGTCGTACAAGCTCAGCATCGTCTCTCGGTGTATTCTAATCACGCTCTGCTTCTTCTCAACGTTTCAAGTGGATTGTAGCGGAAGGAAAATGAACCTGGACACGCCTAACACGAACAAACAAGCAACAGAAGCAATGGATCCGTTGCAGATTCATCGGCGCGCCATTGTCATCGACATGCACGCAGACACTACACAAAGATTACTGGATGAGCATGTAGATCTCGAGCAGCAGTTGCCGAATGGTCATCTTGACGCTGTCCGGGCCCGAGCCGGCGGCCTTGACGCCCAGTTCTTCTCAATATGGGTCGAACCATCGTTGTTTGGAGGTAGTGGCCCCCGAGCTGTAAAAAGAGCTGACGATCAGATTGCCGTCGTCCGGGCTTTAGTGCAGACCCATCCGGAAACGTGGCTGATGGCGACGTCCGCTGACGACATTCGTCGTGCTGTCGAGCAAGGAAGAATCGCGGCGCTCTTCGGACTCGAAGGCGGATATGCGATCGACGAACGGCTGGAGAACGTTGACCGTTATTACCAGCTCGGCGTGCGCTATATGTCACCGGCCTGGAGCGTTAGTACAAGTTGGGCTGGCTCGTCCGGTGATCAGGCAGGGACTATTCGGGGCCTGAATAATTTTGGAAAGAGTGTTGTCCAGGAGATGAACCGTGTAGGAATGATGGTCGACGTTTCGCATGTTTCCGACAAAACCTTCTGGGACATCATCGGCACGTCCACGAAACCAGTTATCGCAACTCACTCGGCATGTCGTGCCATCGCGAATGTTCCTCGAAATCTCACCGACGACATGATTCGCGCCCTGGCGAAGACTGGTGGCGTTGTAAACGTGATCTTTTACCCTGAACATCTCGAGCCTGGCTGGAGTGAAAAGAAGAATCGTGTCGACCAGGAGATCCAACCATTAGTGGAACAGGCGTCGGCAGCCGAAGGCGACGCGGTGCACAAGAAGATCGCTCGAGACAGAGTGCGTGAGCGAGAGTACGCACGGCGTCTTCCTCCCGTGACAGTGTCGCGCATTGTGGACCACATCGATCATATCGTGCAGCTGGTTGGCGTGGATCATGTCGGTATTGGATCGGATTTCGATGGTGTGCAGGCGACCACAGCTGATTTGTCGACGGTCGCGGACCTTCCAAATCTAACACGTGAGCTACTGCGGCGCGGATACTCCGAAGCAGACATTGATAAGATTCTTGGTGGAAATATGTTGCGTGTGATGGAAGCACAGGCAAGATAATTCTCAATGCTTCCGAAATAATTAAACGACATGACTAACAAACCCAGAATCGGCTTTCATGCACCTATCAAAGGGGGTCTGCACAATGCTCTCATCATTGCGAGCGATGTTGGTTGCGATACCGTGCAATTGTTTTCAAGAAATCCACGGGGATGGGCTGCGAAACCGCTTACACGTGCTGACGTGTCATTGTTTAAGAAAGTAAATGGCAAGACAAAACTATCGCCTGTTTTGATTCATTGCAACTACCTCGTAAACCTCGCGGCTGCTGACGAATTCATTTTGGAGAAATCGCGCCTTTCATTTCGAGAAGAGCTTGAGCGAGCATTAACGTTGGGAGTTGATTATCTGGTCGTTCACCCGGGCAGCGCTCGTGGCGCATGTGAAGCAGACGGAATCGCAAGATGTGCAGAGAGTTTGAAGGTTGCCGCAAAGGGCATCAGGTTTGGCAATTTGAGAATCTTGCTTGAAAACACGGCAGGACAGGGCGACTGCATCGGACACCGGTTCGAACATCTTCGAGAGATCATGGGCCAGTGTCGAAGTTTGCCCCTTGGTGTCTGTCTCGACACCGCACATGCTTTCACCGCTGGATATGATATCCGGGACGAAGACGGGCTCGAAGCGATGGTCGAAAGATTAAAGCGCACCGTCGGATTGAGAAATGTACTTGCTATACATTTCAACGACTCTCGCGCGATCTACAATTCTCGAGTTGATCGACACTGGCACATCGGGGAAGGTCACATTGGTAGTGAAGCCCTCGGTCGTGTCGCTCGTCATAAACGACTGAGACACGCCGCGTTTATTCTGGAAACTCCGTACGATGATCCACGCGCTGATTTGAAGAATCTGGCAATGTTAAGAAGCTTCGTGAATGGTAATCGAGTAACGTTCTAAGCATACGTAAGTGACAACCGTTTACCCGTAAAAGCCGTAGCGCTATCTAGCGTCTCGGTTGGCTCAGTGAAAACAGTCTCTAAAATTGCGGCACTTGTTCCAGTTTGATTGATTTCTCATTTTCACCATGGCTCTTTGCGCCAGGAGTGTTTTGCTGAACGCTTCAACGGTTTAAGGCGCGGAAATACCAATATTCGAACGTTCGACAACATGAAACCCTTCCGCTAAAATGCGGTCAATGTTTTCCACGCAACCGCCAACGAAACTCCTCCTAACGGTGCCGCTTCCAGGTCGTGCTTCATAGCGGCACAGGCAAGCGGCGAATCCTGCACAAAATCGATTTCCATTTACGTCTAACAAGAGCTCTGACGAGTTTTGTGAACGAATGGAAAACATGTTAACTGTAAACTGCAAAGCAGGTTAGAAGATGGACGAAAAATATTTTCCTGAAACGTTAGAGAAAAAATGGCAGCAACGCTGGCGTGAGACTGCAGCGTTCGAGGCACGCTCGAATGACTCGCGACAAAAATTTTATTGCCTGGAGATGCTTCCATACCCATCGGGCTTCTTACACATGGGGCATGTCCGAAACTACTCAATTGGCGACGCCTTGTCGTGGTTCAAGCGTTTGCAAGGGTTCAATGTACTTCACCCGATCGGCTGGGACAGTTTTGGGCAGCCTGCAGAACAGGCAGCGATCAAACGAGGCGTAAACCCTCGCGATTGGACCGAAGAGAATATCGATCACATGCGTGGTCAATTGCAGCGACTCGGGATCAGCTACGACTGGTCGAGGGAAATCGCCGCGCATCGGCCTGATTATTACAAGTGGGATCAGTGGTTCTTTCTAAAAATGCTGGAGAAGGGCCTCGCCTATAAAAAGAACTCTCCTGTTAACTGGTGTCCAAAGGAAGAAACAGTTCTCTCCAATGAACAGTCGTCCGGTGGCGTTTGCTGGCGTTGTGGTGCGCAGGTCGAGAAGCGCGACCTCGAACAGTGGTTCTTGAAGATCACTGATTACGCCGAACAACTCGTCGCCGACATCAAACAAATTGAAGCGAGTTGGCCCGAGAAGGTCCTCAAGCGTCAAAGAGATTGGGTCGGACGCAGTGAAGGTGCATTCGTCGATTTCGTCATTAAGGACACAAGCGAGAAGTTTCGTGTGTTCACCACCCGCATCGACACCATTTACGGCGCGACTGCTGTAGTCGTTTCACCAGAACACCCACTGTTGCCGAAACTTCTGGCAAGTTCAGCCCTGCGTGATGACGTTGAAGCGTTCGCAAAGAGGGTAAAGACACACTCAGAGACTCGTGTACCGACGGCTGAAGAAGAGAAAGAAGGTGTCAACACGGGGCTACTCGCGATAAATCCATTTAGTGGTGAAACGGTTCCCGTCTGGGTTGGTAATTACGTATTGATGGAGTACGGGACCGGTGCAGTCATGAGTGTGCCTGCGCACGATCAACGCGATTTCGAGTTTGCACAGAAATATTCGCTGGCTATCCGCCAGGTGATCGCACCTGTTTCGCATGCACAACCAAGAGCCGAGCCCGTCTCAACCGGGGGTGCGGATCATTCCGTAGAAATGAATCGCGCATTCACAGATTATGGCGTGCTAATCAATAGCGGTGAATGGGGAGGCAAGCTGTCTGAAGTCACCATCGTTGAAATGTCCGCCTATGCGAAAGATCATGGTTTTGGCGAGGCGGCCATTACATATCGCATCCGAGATTGGGGCGTGTCGCGACAGCGATTCTGGGGTGCACCTGTTCCGATTATTTATTGCGACAAGTGTGGCATGGTTAGAGTGCCATACGATCGACTGCCCGTGGTCCTGCCAAACAACGCACAGTTTAGCGGGAAAGGCGAATCACCTCTCGCTGGAGTCCCTGAATTCGTTAACACCTCCTGTCCGGTTTGTAACGGGCCTGCTCGGCGGGAAACGGACACGATGGATACTTTTGTCGATTCATCGTGGTATTTCTTCCGTTACTGCGATCCTCGCAATCAAGCAGAACCATTCGATCCGAAGATCGTGAAGCAGTGGACGCCTGTGGACCAGTATATCGGCGGCGACTCTCACGCGGTCATGCATCTGATCTACACCCGATTTTGGACCAAGTTTATGCGCGACTTGGGGCTTGTCGACTTCGATGAACCTGTGAAGAAATTGCTGACCCAAGGCATGGTGACGAACCTCGTCGAGGGAACAGATGAGTGGAAGGCGATGTCGAAGAGCCTGGGCAACGGTGTCGATCCAGATGAGATGATTGCAGCATTTGGCGCAGACGCTACTCGCCTGTTCGTGTTATTTGCGGCGCCTGTCGAGAATGAGTTGCGTTGGTCTGAAAGTGGAATTGAAGGTGCGGTCAGGTTCTTGCGACGGGTATACACCATGGTCTGGCGCTGGCAAGAGCGTCTCCCAAACATCTCGACTGAACCGTCAGAATTCAGTGATAAAGCTCGTGCAGTTCGTCGGAAGACACATCAAACCATTGCTAAGGTTACTTCTGACTTTGAACAATTACACTTAAACACCAGCGTCGCCGCTCTGATGGAATTGTTCAATGAATTGAGTGACTTCGATTCTGACCCCCGAACGGCATCCGCAGCCGACGCGTTCGTGCTGCGTGAAGCGCTGGAATCGCTCGTGATAATGTTGGCGCCATTCAGTCCGCATGTAGCGGAGGAGATGTGGGAAGGATTGGGTCATCCAGGTGGACTGTTGCACGCGTCATGGCCGCCGTTTGATCCGGACTTGGCGCGCCACGAAGAGCTTGAGATTCCAATTCAGGTCAATGGGAAGCTCCGATCCCGCATAATGGCGGCACCCGACGTCGGAGAAGATGAGTTAAGAGCGGCAGCTCTCGCTGACGATAAAATCCGCGCGCTGACTGAAGGACGCGAGATACTGCAAGTGATCATCGTTCCTCAACGACTGGTTAATGTCGTTGTGAGGTAATCTCAGTTCATCAGTTGCCTGCGTACAGTGTAGTCGTTAAAATCAACAACGATTTGTTTGTCTTGTCGAAACGCACTGTGTTTGTCTGTCAGTAAACCCGACACTCTGTCAGTCTCCCTTATCACGCTGACACTCAACACGTGCGTCATCCTGAAGTGAGCTCGAGAAGGCTGAAGAGTTAGGAAGACGACCGCCAAGCAGTTGATGCTTCTGCAACCACTGATTTTCATCGGCCTCGTGTTCGGAGGCCTACTGTAAACCGCGGAAAATTTTTAAGTGAGATAATCGGCCGCGCTTTTAACAGCCACTAATGAAAGAATGTCCAGTCTGTAGGCGTTGTTTTCCGGACGAGGTAAATCATTGTCCCCAGGACGGTGACGCTACTACTCCGACACTACTGGGCGAGCCTACGCTCGATGGCCGGTATTTGCTTGAACGACGGCTCGGACAAGGCGGAATGGGCGTCGTTTTTCAGGCCCGCCACATCTTTCTTAAAACAGCTCACGCTATCAAAATAATTCTTCCTGATCTCGTCGGCAATGATCCGATGCTGGCCACACGCTTTCGACAGGAAGCTTTGGCCGCCGCGGCAATTCGACATCCGAACATAATTGCTGTCACAGATTTCGGTGTGGTGCGCGGAACCATGCCGTTTCTCGTAATGGAGTTCGTGAAAGGCCGATCACTGCAGGACCTTATGGGCGAGGAAGGGGCGATGGCTCCGAATCGGGCCATCGAACTCATTAGTGCGGTTGCGGCTGGTGTTGGCGCTGCACACAGGCAGAACATCGTCCATCGCGATTTAAAGCCACTCAATATTATGGTCCAGGAAAGCCTTCCTGTTGCGGAAGGACTGAAGATTCTCGATTTTGGTCTCGCGAAGATCAAGTCAGGCGATTTACTGGGCTCCTTTGTGCAGGCGAAAACCAGTGGACTCATGGGGTCGCCATTTTATATGGCGCCCGAACAGTGGTCTGACGATGAGCCTGACGCGCGCGCAGACATTTACAGCCTGGGTGTAATTCTTTACCAAATGCTCGCGGGTGAGGTCCCGTTCAAGGGATCGTCTATTCCTTCGATAATGAAGAAGCACCTCACCATGTCACCCCCGACATTCCAATCGCTCGGGATATTGCTACCTGCGCCACTCGAAGCCGTTGTACGACATGCTCTCGAGAAAGAAGTCGAGGCACGAACAGATTCAGTCGAAACTTTTCTCAGCGAATTACGAGCGTCAGATTCTTCTCAAGTTGTTGTTGGTAAGCCTCGTGATACCGATGCTTTGGATCTTAACCGGACTATCGCCTCAACCTTTACATCCACGTCGGCGCCAGTTGGTGAAAACCAGGACACCAATTTCGCGAAATCGTTTGATTCGATGGCCGGCACTGTGAGTGGAGCATCTCTTGATCAGGAGATGCAGCAACAGTTGTCTGACACAGCAGCAGCTCGCCAGAACTTGAAGGAAGAACAAGAGCGAGTCGCAAAGCAGGAACGTGAAAGTCAAGACGCTGCACGACAGGCCGAGGCGCTGCGTGTGGCGAAAGAAGAGGAGCAGCGCCGCGCGCGTGAAGAAGAAGAAAGATTAGTTAGACAAGAACAAGAACGACTGGCGCAACAGGCGGAAGAAAGTCGCCGGGCTGAAGAGGCGAAACAAAAAGCCGTTGAGGAAGAACGCAAACGTGCGGAGGCCGAACAGGCTCGCGCTGCGAAAGAGGCGGAAGCAAAGTTTGCCGCCGAGGAACGCAAGCGAGTTGAGGCAGAACAGGCCGAGTCGGAACGCCTGGCGAAAGAAGAAGAAGGGCGAGTTGCGCGTGAAGAAGCTGAAAAGCGTCGCTTAGCCCAGGAAGCGGAAAGCAAACGAACTGCAGAAGAGCACCGTGAAGCAGAGACACGGCGCCTCGCTGAGCAGCAGGAAAAGCAACGCGCACACGAGGAGCGTTTACGCAGAGAGCAACTGGAGCGGGAGCAGCAAGAAAAGATCGATCGGATGACCCGGCAGGCGAAAGAGTTGGAAGATCGGCTGCAAAAGCTCGCGAGTAGCATGCCTCCAGCAGGTCCAGTGGTCGACTCAGCATCGGGCACCGGGCAGCAGTCATTTCCGCCGCAGTCGATTCCACCGTCAACGATGCAGCAGTCGTTTCCACCCGCAACTGCCGCCAACAGTTTTCCCGGTGTCGGCGGTTTTGAGCAAAGTCAGCCGCGCATTACGGTTCCATCAACGAGGTCTGTCAGCAAGTCGCTGCTGGCTGCAGTGGCTGTCGTCGTTATTCTTTTGATCAGCGGGGCTGCAGTTGGCGGGTATATGTATTTGCGACATCGCAGAAAAACGATGGTGCCGCCGGTAGTCGTCGTACCGCGTCAGAAGGCAGATTTAGTTTCGATTGATGGTGGCACTTTCCAAATGGGGCGGGCCGATGGTCCGCCTCAGGAAACGCCTCCGCACTCTATCAAAGTTCAATCTTTCTTGATGGACAAGACCGAAGTTACCAATGCCGAATATTCGGATTTTATCCACGATACGAACCATGCTGCCCCTTCACATTGGCAAGGTTCTAAACCGCTCCCCGGCCAGGAGCAATTCCCTGTCGTGAATGTTTCGTTCGACGATGCGAACGCGTTTGCGGCGTGGCGATCTAAACGCGATGGAGTTGCTTATCGGCTTCCCACGGAAGAGGAGTGGGAATATGCCGCACGAAATGGGGATCAAGACAGTCTCTACCCATGGGGCAATGCATGGCAAGATAAAGCGGCGGTGGTAAAAGAAACCGGTGCCGCACCGGTTGGATCGCGGCCGGCCGGACAAAACCGGTGGGGTGTTACGGATCTAATCGGAAACGTTTGGGAATGGACTTCATCGAAAGTTTCGGTTTATCCCGGCAATCCTGTGATCATACCCGAAACGACCCGCGATTGGGTCACGATCAGGGGCGGCTCGTACGCAAGTGATCCGCTCAAACCTGAAAACCCCGTTTCATCCTGCATGCGCGACTTCCTACCCGCCTCAACAACCAACCTGCTGCTTGGTTTTCGACTCGTCCGCACTGCTTATTGATTTCGTTGTACTAATGCGATTAGATCAATGACCAACAGCTGATCTACAATCCAGTATCGATCATATTGATCGGGTTTTTCTGGACGACAAACATACTTTCCTGACCTTGATCGCACTATTCGCACATAAAGTATTAAGCACTTCAGGAGAAGAGTAATGAAAGTTTATGCGGTTTTGCGCCCCATCTTGATCATAGCCATAGGCAGTATTGCCGTGGCGTTATCTCCAACAGTTCTCGCGCAGGACGTTGGCGCTGACATCGTTGGCGGCGCCGGCATCTTTCGCGCGAAAAACCCTGAAAGTAAGAAGCGTTCAACTACTCGAACACCGTCTAAAAATACCGGCGCTCGTAACACTCGAACCTCAAATACTGCTCTCAACGATAGAGCCGAGGACTTGCTGGATAAAGGCAATGAATTCCGAGATTCTCGAAAGTTTGTAGAGGCCGAGAATTCCTACAAGGAAATTCTCAAACTCAAATCGCGTGATGCACGAGCGGCATACGGTTTGGGTAACGTCTATTCAGACCAGCAGCGGTGGGACGACGCTGAAGCAGCATACCGGAACGCAATTCAATGGGCACCCGGCGATGCTGATGCTTATGTTGCATTAAGTGTCGTGCTCACGCAGCCCCGACCCAGTGGCGACAATGCTAAACGGTTTGCCGATGCAGAACTCTTTGCCCGACGCTCAGTGCAGCTCGATCCCAAGAATGCTGTTGGTTGGGACCGGCTCGGAGTGGCTTTGCAGGCGCGAGGTTTACTTAATAGCGAAACTGAGCATTCCCATCGGCGAGCAATAGATCTCGATCCGCAGTTTGCCGTCGCCTATGCGCATCTCGCGCGCGTACTCAATCGGACCGGGCGCTCCGGCGACGCTGTTCCTCTTTACGCGAAAGCAAGTGAACTCGCCAAAGATCCGGCGACGCTTAATTTGATCGCTGAATCGCTGCAGGCGGAACAACTGTGGCCGGCGTCTGAACCGGTATTGAAGCGCGCGCTGGACCTCGATCCCAAGAACCCGAACTCGCTTGTATTGATGGGTCGCCTACTAATTGTCTATAAGCGATATCAGGAGGCGGAACCTTATTTGAAGACCGCTACTGAAGTTAGTTCGCGAGCGTTCCAACCATTCAATCTGCTAGCGCGTGCATATCTGGCAATGAATCGTTTTAATGATGCGGAAGAAACGTATGAGCGTGCGGCTGAGTTTGCTGGTCCAGGCGAACGCAAGCAGTTGGCAGGAGCATATGGATTTGAGGGGATCGGCGATGCGTACTTCAAGGCCAAACAATCGGACAATGCAGCTCGTGCTTACCAGAAGGCACTGGAACTCGATCCAGGTAACAAGACTCTCGAGCAGAAACTTTCCAAAACCCGTTCGCATTAAAACGACTGTGCGAGGTTTGTATCTACATGAAGAGTTGCCCAAAGTGTAACCGTACCTATCCCGATGAGAATCAAAAGTTTTGCACTTTTGATGGCGGTTTACTGGTTACGCCACAGACTTTTGATCCGAATGTCACAGTTCGAGCGACTAGCATAGAAGATGCGACTGCGCGCGTAAATTCGGCATCAGAGCAACCCACGAATCGAGACCTGCCGGATCCTGAAGCCACTATCGCGGCGGCATCTTCGTACGCTCCGACCACCGCGTTCCCTCGCGGCACTGGGCCGGCGGCGATGCCAACGGCCACTCAGGTTGGTGCGCCGGTTCCGACTGCAACACAGCAACTGCCGCCTCTTACCACCGCGCCGCCGAAGAAAAAATCCAAGTGGCCGTGGATTATCGCGGCAGTAGTACTGTTGTTGTTTCTGGGAGGTGCGGGACTCGCTGGAGTGTTCTTCATCGTAATAAAACCCCGCCTGAGCACGATGACAAAACCTCCTCGGCCAGTCGAAACATCACCGCCTGCGGTCGCGGGTAACATTAATCAGCCGGAAGCCACGCCAACAGAACGGCCCTCGCCTTCGCCGGCAGCTACAGAGAGCTTTGTTCCGCCACCAGGGACTGTTCAATACGTCAACTCAAAGGACAAAATCGAGGGAAAGCTGGCAGAACATTACCTCGATTTTTCGTTTTACTATCCAAAATCCTGGAAGAGCGATCCGAGGGCCGGACAGGAAGGATCCAGCAATTTTGTAAAGTTCGAGCGAAATCTACCACCTGATTTTACACAGGAAAGTTTTGCCGTGGGTTGGTATACGAGCACCGGCACATTCGCGAGCGACCTTCCTACTTATCCACAGCTGGTCGAGTTATTAAGCGCTAACCTATCCAAAAGCTTTCCCGGTTATCGTAAGGTTTCGGAAGGGCACACGAAAATCAACTCGTTGGATGGATACGAGTTTCGTTTCGTGAGCTTGTCGAAAGGGACAGAAAAAGGGGATATTCAGTTGTGGGGCAGGGTTGTGTTTCTGCCGCGCGGAGTTGATCATCAATCAAACGGGGCAACGCTGATTATGCTGGCTACGTCTTTGGCACCGGAGCTGTCGGGCGTCGACGACGTAGGCGTTAAAGGCGAAATGCCAGTGGTACTTGAGTCATTTCGTTTCGATGCAAAGTAATTTTCGGCGACAGCTTGATTTCTCTCGCAGACCCGGTCGGAATTTTTTTGGAACGAGATTAAAGCAGCATGTCTTCAAACAATAAAACTGAGCGAATCAGATTTTGGTCCCCGCTCCGCATCGTCTCAACTCTCGTTGTGCTTTCGCTGTTCGCAGCATTCGGTATTTCCAGTTGCAATTCGAATGACGAGAACGGATCGAAGTCTGTAACGACCACGGTTAATCCGGCAGCGACCAAAGCTCCAGCAAGCGCTCCTGCTGCTCTTAACGAGTTGCCGCAGAGTGTTCGCAATGCTGAACTCAAAGCAGCTGCCGGAGACCCGATAAAGTTAGGCGACTATTCTGGCAAGGTTTTGCTGATCAATCTGTGGGCAACCTGGTGTGGTCCGTGTCGGCAGGAAACTCCCGAACTCGTACGATTGCACAAAGAGTTTCAGTCGCGTGGTGTCGAGATAGTTGGATTATCAACCGAGAATCCCGATGCTTCGGCGGAAAGTGTCCGTCAATTTGTAAAAGACTTCAATGTCGACTATCGCATCGGTTGGGCGACCACTGATGTCGCAATCAAACTGATGCAAGGCCGCGACGCAATACCGCAAAGTTTCGTTATCGGTCGCGACGGGCGAATAGTAAGGAGATTTATAGGGTTCAGCAGCGGCGGCACTCCTCCGCAGATTCGCCAGGCCCTTGAAGACGCCCTTAAGGGATAACGCTGTAGGTCAGCGGGAGCGACTCTTTCCTCACTCGGGCTGTTGCTGCGATAGTTTCGGCCTCGGCGTAAAATTGTCCTCGCTTAATCCTTCAGCTACGTCTCGTTTGGCAGCGTCCTGAAGTTCCTTCATCTCGGCTTCTACCCGTTCCTCGACCTGATCCATGGGTGCCGGCTCGTCTAATTCGTCCTGGGTTTTGATCTTACTTTTATCAATAGTCATAAATTATGTCCTCCCGGTTGCGGTTGTGAGGGTAACAATTGAACCTTTTCAGAACTGAGTGAAAACCATGATAATTTCGCGCTTTTCTGACCGTCCGTGCTACGGGGTATTTTGCTCGACAATTATGGAGCGTGAAGCTAGACTTCCCGACGTTATGACGGGAGTTGTCTCATGTAAGCTACTACGGGTCGTGACGAGCTTCGCCTTTTCCTTTTGGATGGCAGGCGCCGGTTGCGTGTTGGGGTGTAGCCATCCACCTACCCTGGCGATCGAATCAAGTAGGGTGACTGTCGCTG
Organism: Pyrinomonadaceae bacterium; assembly: GCA_046262775.1. Classification (GTDB taxonomy): domain Bacteria; phylum Acidobacteriota; class Blastocatellia; order Pyrinomonadales; family Pyrinomonadaceae; genus PSRF01. The sequence continues at coordinate 40,944 of JBHEMC010000016.1, forward strand.
CTGGCCATTCCTGCTCGTCAAGTTATGTGCATGACTGCTGCGCACATCGTAAGTCTCATGACCGTGCGGTTGCCGCGCCGGCTTCGATCAACCTACAGCAAATCGGGTCTGCTCTTTCGGAGGCCACTGAGCGTTGTCCGCTCGCGATCAACGCAACGGCCGCTATTGCAAAAGGCACAGACAGCCTGGGTGCGACGACGACTCTGGTTAGCGCATTGGGTTTTGTTTCGAGCTCTACGGCTCAATTAGTCTCCGTTTACTCTTCACATCGGATAACCACGGGCGCAACGTACCTGCGTTGTTGTGTCTTTCTGATCTAGAGATCTGTCCGCTCAACAAGTGCGCACATTTTGACGGTAAGTGTTGTTTCCTTACCACAACTGATCTTTAGATTGGAGATTCATAAGATGAAAAACGCAAAAGCATTACTACTTCCCCTGGCGATCGGCCTGGCACTGTTTTTTGTGGCTACCGCATTTGCCCAAACCTCGGGCCAGATTGATCAGAAGAAAAAAAGTGATTCCTGTTGCGCGGCCTGCTGTGGTGATTCCGGCGACATGATGGCCAAACGTGACGCAAAGAGTGTCGCAGCCTCGGGTGATTCATGTTGCTGCAGCGGTGGCTCGTGTGACATGAAGATGAAAGGCGACGTGAAAAACCACGTGGCAAAGGACGGATGTTGTTGCTGCAGTGGTGATTCATGCCAGATGAACATGAAGGAGAAGATGAAGAATCATGCAGCCCGCAGTGGATGTTGCTGCTGTGGTGGCGACTCATGTGATATGAAAATGAAAGACATGAAGAACCATCCAGCGGAGAATAATTGCAGCGGCGATTGCTGCAAGACGAAAATAAAAGACACAAAAACAGCCGCGACTGTCGTCCTTCCCTGACGGCGTTGCGGCATTGACAACGACGGGCGCTCTTGATCCGAAAAGATCAGGAGCGCCCGTTCTGTTGTCAGAGTTTTCTTAGAGTGACAATCCTCATTCCTTCAACACTGTTCTCTACTGTGAACTCGACGTGATTTCCTACTGCGATATTCGCCAGCAAACCTCGATCGGACACATGAAATTGCATTGTCATGGCAGGCATCAGTCCGGGAATATCGTCGTGCTGGATCTCAATGATTGCTATATTCGGATTTAGAGATTTCACCACTCCAACCGCCTTGTGCATTGTGGTTTGCACTGCCGCCGCTGGACCACTTACCTGTTCTGGATTGTGAGCTTTAGTCCCATCGCAGCTTACCGTTCCAATCGCCAGGATCACGACAATCAGTATCTTCGTATTCATTCAAATCACTTTCGAGGTGTTTTGGCAAAAACTGAGTCTCAATCCAACTGGATTCTGCCTCGGATCAGTAGCTGCAGTAGCCTCACCAAACTTGCGGTTAGAACGTTAAAGGGCAGCGAAGAGCGTAAAGATGTAACTGATATTCAGGCGTCATACAAATGTAAAATGTTTACCCAAATGTTGTCGATGAGCTAATAGTGCCGCTCAACGACAGTTTGTGACGAAGATCCTTGTCTGAGCTCGTTCCATTGCTCGGACGAAGGCATATGAAACTTCTTCCGAAATCGCCTGTTGGGAAAATATTGGCTCCGTCGTACACGTCGTCGCCAGCACTTCGAAGCGGCTGATGTTTGCGTACCTCGGCTTTGGTCCGCCAAGATTTTGGCACGTTTGAAATCGCCGGAAAACGAGGCACATTCACGCTTCGGGCCACAATAAGATGCGCCCAATTGCTAATGTGACGTTTATTGTTGGGATTCTTTGGGGACCCAGACCGCGGATAACTTACGCGCTTGTCAATGCAGTCGCAGTGCTGATTTTTGCTTGCCCGTGCGCTCTCGCGTCTGGCGACACCGATGTCAATCATGGTTACAATGGGCAAGGGTGCGCAGAGTGGTGTGTTGTTCAAAAAACGCGGAAGTGATTGAGTTGATGCGAAAGATTAATACATTCGTATTTGACAAGACAGGCACCTTGACGGAAGGCAAGCCGCGGCTGGTCGATGATTGCGGCGGCGGCAATGAGTTTCAGTCCGGTTTCTGTGATTGCGAATGCGCTGCGGTTACACAATACACGACTCGGACCCGGAGTCTAGCATTGCGAACAAAATGAATTTGCAGTTTTGAATTTGAAAGGCACGGAGGAAGAAATGAGATTTATTCGAAGGATTTCAACTGTTTTTTTGCTGGCTTGTGTATGTGTGGCGGTGAGTTTGGCGCAGAAGTCGCGCACGCAAGACGCCGAAAGACATTCGCGGGAAGCGGCTGAAGCGTTCGCGGACATCATGAACGTGAAAGAAAGGGCAATTCCCAAGGAATTATTGGACAAAGCGGAGGCCATCGCCGTCTTTCCCGGTGTCCTTAAGGCTGCTTTTATCATCGGTGGTCGCGGTGGTCAGGGCGTCATCAGCACACGCGTGAAGGGTGGCTGGAGCGCACCGGCATTCTTTAACTTGAGTGGAGGGAGTTTTGGTCCGCAGATTGGTGCCCAAAGGACAGATTATGTTTTGTTGATAATGAATGAGGAGGGAATGAAAGGACTGTTGAAAGATAAGTTCGAACTCGGTGGCGAGGTAAGCATCGCTGCTGGTCCAGTCGGTCGTGAAGCCGCAGCTTCGACGAATCCACGACTTGATGCCGGCATAATTTCTTATTCGAGAAGTAAGGGAGTGTTTATAGGCGCCGCTTTGAAGGGAGCAGTCATCAGTCCGGATAACGATCTTAATGAGGCAATCTATGCGATGAAGGCGGACCAGCTGTTGACTGGGCCAGAAAAGACATTGGGCCAGATGCCCGCTGCGGTGCGAATCTTCCCTCGGACCCTGATCCGATTTTCAATTCGCTAAGCATAACTACTGTTAAGGTTAAATAAGCGTCAAGGCAACGTTGTTGCATGAGTTACGTGCGTCAACAAAAGCTTGACGCTTTTTTTCTTGCGCCATAGAATGCCTCGTCACCTTTGTCGGCCGACTCGAGTTGTTGTCACAAGCGGCGCGGTCAATTCAAGTGCCCAGATTATGCTCCCTCGTACCCAGCGTCAAAAAGAAATCCTCGATTACATAACTCGCTTCCTTGAGCGTCACGGTTACGAACCATCCTACGCACAGATTGCACGACACTTCGGGGTGAAGTCGCGTGCGACAATAGCCAAACACATTGCGGCACTCGAGCGACGAGGCTTGCTGGTCCGGCAACATGAAGCTGGTTCGTTCGGTCTGAACGTGAAGGTGGAAGACACGAGCGCTGAATCTCTTTGTGAGGTGAAGCTGCTCGGAAGGATCGCTGCCGGTGCGCCATTGGACGTTGTCGACTATGAAGAAAGAATTCCAGTGCCGCGTTTTCTGCTGGGACGTGTTCGACCGGATCGTGTTTACGCTTTGCGCGTAAAGGGTGATTCAATGATCGACGAGCACATCTGCGATGGCGACATTGCATTGATCGAGAACCGCACAGACGCACGTGACGGGGAGATCGTGGTGGCGTTATTGATAGAAGACAATCAGGCAACGCTCAAGCGTCTCTACCGACGTGGTCCGAATGTGGAATTGCAGCCGGCGAATTCCCAAGTTCAACCGCTCACGGTGCCTGCCAGTGAGGTCCGTGTTCAAGGCATTTTCCGCGGCCTCCTCCGCCCCAGCAACTAAAAAGGCGGCGCACGTTCGAAACGTGCGCCGCTGCTAATTAAAAAGTGAAACAGGCCTATCTTTTTGGCTCGAGAACGATCTCGCGAGCAAGTCGAGTTCCCATCACTTCACGTATCTCTAAACGGTCTTTATAACCCTGCATCTGTTTGTCATCGGTGCCGATTACTCTCTGTCCCAAAGCGTCGGCTTTGTCTTCACCAGCTTCCATGGTGGCCAGATCTTTGTACTCAGTCATGAGCATTAGATTAAATTCACCGGGGGTATGGCCCTCAACGCCAAGTACTTTGTAGGAAAGAATCAAACCTTCCTTTTTCTGTGCCTCCTGCTCGGTTTTCCACATGCCGGCGAGGTAGTTCAGGTAGGCACTGTCCATGCCAGGTTTGATTCTAATAAATGAGATCTGCCATACGGAACCATTCCGATAAGGTCGATTGACTTGTGCCAGAACCGAAGCGCCGACGATCAGCAGAATGAGAGGGGCGATATATTTCATTTTCATGTGTAGCTCCTCCCCGTACAAATTGTTTGACCGGTTGCTGGCGGAGTACGGGGTAAAGCTCGCGAGCAACCGCTGGGCTGTGGGAGCCGGGGGCTGTGGAAGTACTTGAATTGGCCGGGCAATCTACGCGAGCTTGTGGGAACTGTCAACGACAATGATTGTGTGAGCCCTTTGGCGCCCTACTAAGGAACCAAAATATTTTGGGTGAAAGATCATGGAGGCTTAGCATTGCCACGCTATCTTGATTACCACTGGCGTGCTGGGGGCAGTAGGTTGCAGTCAGGAAGCCGGGCGGCCACCTGGATGCATGTGGCCGGCCTTGCCGCCGATGAACGTCTCGTCAACTTCAACGTTGCCGGAAAGCCTCTTATACGACACAACTGAATGGATTCAAAGATCTGCTCATCCGCAGCATGGCGTGGCTTGTTCCTGCAGACCAATTATGAGAGGTCGCGTTCCGACACACAGTACGTGACGGATGTCTATTACGCTTACCTGCAGCGTGGACCGGCACGGCCGGGCTGAATTTCTGGGTCGGACAGTTGGTCTATGAACGCGCGAGCGTCTGCGCCGCCTTTGAAGGGAGAGGGGAGTTTCAACTTTTGTTTCGACGCTTCACGGCACTGCCACATCTGACAATCAACGCACCGAAACTTATGTAAATAACTTCTATCGCGGTGCTTATGGAAGACATGCGACAGCAACCGAGATTCAGCAAGAGCGCGACTTGTTGAACGCTGCGGCAGCGCAGGGAGTGAGCCAAGTACAGGCAGAAGGTTCGCTAGGTGATGCGGGTTGCAATGCAACAACGATTGCGCGGCTGTTGTGACATCCAAACATTCAGATGTCGATGCGCTACACACACGCGTCTGATGACAGCTTGAGAAGTGCCGTCGAGCACGCGCAAACAAACCGTGTCACAAGTACGTCGCAAGGCACTAAAAAGCCACTCACGCGAGTGGCTGTAAATGCTTGATTCTATTTGGAGCCGGCTACCAGAGTTGAACTGGTGACCTTCTAATTACGAATCAGACGCTCTACCAACTGAGCTAAGCCGGCCTCGTGCATTCACGTTTGGCAGATAAACGCTTGAATGGCACTATACGAACGCGTAGTTTCGAGTGTCAAGCATCGATAGAATTTTAGCGGAGGGAACAAGGATGCCGAAAGATCCAACACGCAATGTAGATCGTTATAAGATACGGGGCGGAAGTTTGAACGAGTTCGAGTTCACACAAAATCAGGAACAACTTGCTGAGTCAGCAAACCAGGAAACACAGCAGTTAATTCCGGGAACACCACCCGAGAAAAAGCTACCTAGCCGCCTGAAACCAACGAGTTTAAAAGGTTCTTCCAAAGCATCCGCAGGCGGACGTCGCGGTTCGAAATCCGTTCTGCCCAAATCGAACAAAGGCGCGAACAGCGCCAAAACCAGATCGACCAAAGCGGCAGCCGGGAAGAAGACAACAAAGAAAACTCCGGGCAAAAAAACGTCCGCAAAAGCACGAAAAAAATGAACGAAGTGATTGTGATTGGCGGCGGTCTCGCGGGAGTCGAAGCCGCGTGGCAGGCCGCGGAATCAGGCGCGCAGGTTCGTCTCTTCGAGATGCGGCCGGTCAAACAAACTCCGGCACATCGAACCGATCAGCTTGCCGAAATCGTTTGTTCAAACTCGTTGAAGTCGGATGAGCCCGGGACAGCCTCGTATCTGCTGAAAGAAGAACTCCGCCGGGCGGGATCACTCGTGATGGATGTTGCCTCGCGCACACGCGTTCCCGCCGGCGCCGCATTGGCAGTCGATCGGGAACTCTTCGCGCAAAGTATTACACAACGCATCGAGCAGCATCCGCGCATTCACGTTATTCGTGAAGAAGCGAGAGCGATCCCGGCCAATCATATCTCCATAATCGCGACCGGGCCCCTTTCTTCGGAAGCACTGACCGCGGAAATAATGAAACTCACCGGTGCCGATCAACTTTATTTCTACGATGCAATTGCACCCATCGTCTCGGCTGAGTCGATCGATACCACTATCGCTTTTCGTGCGGCTCGTTACGACAAAGGAGGCGATGATTACCTCAATTGTCCGTTTGACAGGGAGCAGTACGCGCGTTTCTATGCTGCTTTGGTTGACGCCAAAAGTGTTCCGCTACAACGATTCGAGGAGACACGTTGGTTCGAAGCGTGTTTGCCGATCGAAGAACTGGCGCGGCGAGGTGTAGACACTCTGCGTTTCGGACCGATGAAGCCGGTCGGACTGCGCGATCCGCACAGTGGGCGCGAGTCATACGCTGTCGTTCAATTGCGGCAGGAAAATTTAATGGCGAATGCGTACAGCCTGGTAGGGTTCCAGAATCATCTACGTTACGGCGAACAAGCGCGGGTATTGCGGCTGATTCCGGGTCTAGAAAACGCTGATTTTCTCCAGTTTGGTCAGATTCATCGAAACACTTACATCTGTTCACCGCGCGTGATTGAGCCAAGCATGCAGATGCGCGAGCGACCCAACATTTTCTTCGCCGGACAGATCACAGGTGTTGAAGGTTACGTCGAGTCTGTGGCAATGGGTTGGTTGGCAGGTATCAACGCCGCGCGGCTAGCATCGGAACAAGACCTGGTTGAAGCTCCCATGTCATCCGCAATCGGGGCGCTCGCTAATTACGTTTCGCGTGCAGACGCCAGCAATTTTCAGCCGGTGAACATCACATTCGCGCTTTTGCCCGCTCCAACTGAACCCGGGGAAGTTCGCCCGCGTAACAAACGTGAGCGTCGTCAATATCAAGTCCAGTTAGCATTGCAGGCATGGGATTCGTGGCTCGAAGAGAAGTCTCAAAGGAAGGCAACGTCATCCGCGATCGGCACTTAAAGCTGCAGCGATTTGTCCAGCTGGTTTTCACTCTCACGATTGCTTCATTGATCGTTGTTGGCCAGTCGGGCCGTCGGCTGGAACCGGGGAAGCCGCTACCAAAACCATCGCGAGGTCCAGTCGCTGGGCCAACCAAAGGCTCTCCGTCTGTCTCTTCACAAAAGAAGCCTGTAACCACATCAAATGAAGATAATGAACCGAGCGACATCGTTCGCGTAACCTCTAATCTTGTCCCAATTCCTGTTTCTGTTGTGGACATACGCGGCAATGCGATCACCAGTTTGAAGTTGGAAGATTTCGAATTGCGCGTGGATGGAGAAGCGCGGCCGATAAGTGATCTGACACGTTCGGAAAGTGCTGTGCGTATCGCGATGCTGTTCGATAACAGCGGAAGTTTGGACGCTGCGCGTGAATTTGAAAAGCGCGCCGCAATCAGATTTTTTCGGCGCGTAATGCGACCAGTCGACGAAGCAGCGATTTATTCTGTGGAGACAGATAGCTATCTTGCGCAACCACTCACACATGACGTTGGGCGGCTGGAGCAAACAATTGCCGGCTTTGGCAAGCCTGAGAGTGGAACGTCGCTTCTCGATGCAATCCTTGATGCCGCTAATTACCTTCGCCCGTACACCGGCCGCAGGGTGTTGGTGATTGTTTCCGATGGCATTGAGACTACGAGTCGGAACGATGACTTTGAGTTCGCTATGCGCCGAATACTCTCCAACGACTGTCAGGTGTATGTGGTGCAGACGGGTCTTTACGAAAGCGCCAACGTACGGCCGCTCGTGGCCGAACGACGCATGCAGGAACTAACTGAACAAACGGGCGGCGCTGTCTATATTCCGAAGTCGACGGCGGAACTCGATGTGGCATTTGATCAGATCGCTGCGGACCTCGCACAGCAGTACGTGTTGAGTTATTACGCTTCAAATCAGGAACGCGATGGTCGTGTACATGCCATTGAATTAAGAATCCGTTCACGAAACGATGTTCGCGTGCGCTCACGAAAAGGTTATTATGCGCCGAAGGCATAGACTTTCGGTTTTTCGGTTATCAGTGGTTAGTGGACCGCCGTTCTCGGGTTCCAATCATTGGCGAGTTCAAAACTAAGAATTAAGCCAAAAACAAAGACCAACTGACTACTGATAAAATCAAAGTTCGTTATGAATTCCCTCGTCGACCATTTCCTCGAACACCTCCGCTACGAACGCAATGTCAGTGCCCACACGTTGCGAAATTATCAAAGCGACCTGGAACAGTTTTCCGAATTTCTCGCAAGTGATAAGAAGAATGCGATTGAAGTGTGCCAGATCGATCACCTCACGATTCGGGAATGGCTTGGCTCGTTGCATGTTGCCCAAAAGAAAAAATCTTCGATTGCTCGGAAACTCGCCGCACTAAGAACTTTTTTCCAATTTCTCGTGCGCGAAGGAACGCTGGAGCTAAATCCGGCCAAGCTTGTTTCCACACCACGACAGGAAAAAAAACTGCCGCAACATCTTTCGGTGGAAGAAGCAATCAGGTTTATTGAAACACCTGATCAGGAAACCGATCTGGGAAAGCGCGATCGCGCAATGCTGGAATTGATGTATGCGACTGGGGTGCGTGTCGCGGAGCTGACAACGCTGAACCTTGCCGACATTGATTTTCGCAACCAGCTGCTTCGAGTGACTGGGAAAAGAAGGAAACAACGCATCGTGCCGTTTGGCGAGCCGGCCCGCGATGCGCTGAAAGCATATCTTCAGGCGAGAGAGAAGTTGTTGTTCAATGCGCCGATTTCAAAGCGCGACGATCAAGCTGTGTTTCTGAATTACCAGGGAACGCGCATCACCACGCGTTCAGTGGGCCGGATGGTGGAAAAATATATTCGGATTTGTGCGGGTCTTCACAACATCAGTCCACACGCCCTGCGACACTCTTTTGCAACTCATCTGCTCGACAGTGGGGCCGATCTGCGCGACATTCAGGAATTATTAGGCCACGCCCGCCTGTCGAGTACGCAGATTTATACGCATGTTTCAATGGAAAAGTTGATCGAGGTGTACGACAAGTCGCACCCAAAAGCGTGAGGGCGCGCGACTCAAAGAGTTGAATTTGGTTCGTCCTGATTTTGCGCCTCAATCGCTGCCTGGCAAGCAGCGTCGTATCGTGCAGTTGGGACGGCTTCCAGCCGTCGCTCATCAATCGGTTGTCCGCATCGGCTGCAAATCCCGTAACCGCCTTCTTTGATTCTGAGTAAAGCCTGGTCGATGTCAGCCACCAAACGCGATCCCTGTTCACCCAGTCTGAGGGCAATCTCTTTGTTCAAATCAAGCACTGAGAGATCCACAGTATCCTTAACTCCGTCGTCGTACATCTCAATAGCGTTCGCCTGATCCGAACGAACTCTTTCCGTCAGTTGCCGTAACTGCGCGAGCAGTAATTCCCGAAAATGTTCCAGTCTCTCACCCTTCATCAAACACTCCGTCCCCGAATAATGTGTGCGATCTGCGCGCGAGTATAGCATAGCGATCAGCCACGGATTCACGCGGCTCACACCGATGGAACAGCCGATAATAATTCAGCGTTTCTGATCCGCCTTTAAGTGCATTTGTATCTTTAAAATTTTGCAGAGAGACTTAAGCGAACTGCGCGGGGGGAACCCGGCGAGATGTTGTTATTCCCGTCGGCGTTCAGGTAATAGCGGCTGTTGAATAGATTCTGCATGTTAGCTTGCAAGTGCCAATGCTCGTTAATAAAAAAGTAAATAGCGGCGTCAGCCCGAGTGTAGCCGGGGAGCACCACAGTATTGTCGACCGCTGCGTACATATCTGATCGATGAAGCAGACCGAATCCGGCGCCAACTCTCTTCAAGACGTTGTAGTTGTTCCACAGTGAAAACGTTTGATGAGGCACGAGGCCAACTTGCGCGCCTTCACGCGCCGAAACCGTTGCGCTTGCGATGAACGCATTCTGATATGCATAACCACCTGCAATTCGCCACTTGCCAGTTACGCTTCCATTGATACCTGCTTCGAAACCATTCGTTTGTTGGCTGCCAGTCTGCAGGATGCGAGTAGGATTGTTGGGATCCGTTGCTCTCGTGTTGGTTCGGTTCTGACGATAGAGCGCGGCCGTGAACGCGAGATTATGTTTGATGTCCCACTTTGTTCCAGCTTCGTAGTTGCTGAATTTCTCAGGTTTGACCTGTTGCGTCACGCTTGTGAGGGAAGAGAACTGATCGCCCGAACTCGGCAAGTAAGCGACGCTGTAGTTCCCATACAACGTCATTGCGGTGAAAGGCTTGAAGATCAATCCGGCGCGCGGCGAAATTAACCTATCGATGCGCCGAAGATTTTCGCCCGTGCGGTTGTTATGAAAATTCAGACCGAAATAGTCAAGACGTATTCCAGTCACAATCTGAAACCGGCGCGACAGTTCCATTTGATCCTGAACATAGGTGGCGGCCAGATTGGTTTTCAGGCGATTGTCGGCGTCCGTAGGGTTCGGCCTGAACGTCACAGGTATGTCGATCACCGGATTGTCCAGAGCGACGTGTATTGAACTAACAGCGTTATCAAAGAAGCCGGTGTTGCGACGATTCATAGTGCGTTGTCGTCCCAATTCTACGCCCGTTAAGACTGTGTGGCCGACAACGCCCGTTTTGAGCCTGCCTATTACGTCAGTTTGATCGAACAGGTTGCGGCGGTTTGTAGCGTTGTTATAAGCGGACAGCGTCACTGCAGTTTTGTCCAACGTTACCGCCCCTGGCACAAAGTTCTGATAGTGCCGTCGGTAGTCGGCAAACATCAGCCGATTCCGAATTTCGAATCCGCCGTGCTGGTGCGCAATGGCCACCGACGCCAGATTTACTCTGGCACCAACATGACTGTCGTTCGGATTACCGAAAAAGGTATCTACAGGCACGTCAACAGGACGGCCATGAAACGACGGGATCCCGCGATCGGCCACGCGCCGGTCGTTGAACCATTCGTAACTTGACGTAATGCTCGTGTTTGGATCAACAACGACAGTCAGAGTTGGATTTAAACCGTTGCGCTCCAGGTCCACGAATCTTCTGAAGCTTCCGGACCTCTCGTATACACCATTCAGTCTCAGCGCGAGCCTTTCGTTTACCGGCTGATTGAGATCCATGGTCAAGCGTTTATTACCGAATGACCCACCCCGAACAACAATTTCTCGCGACGCTGCAAATCCAGCTTCTTTCGTTACCCGGTTTATCACGCCGCCACCACCCCCTCGACCAAATGTCATTGAGTTCGGTCCTTTGAGAGCCTCAACACGATCGACATTGTAGAGATCGCGATAGTACTGAACGTCGTCACGAACACCGTTTAAGAAGAAATCTGCGCTCGTGCTATTTCCTCGAATAACAACTTGGTCGCGGTTGTTTTCGCCCTGGTGTGAAGTGACACCCGGAATATAATTCACAACGTCGGCAACACTCTGCATCGCCTGGTCCTGCATTTGAACTTTTGTAATCACTGTTATTGACTGCGGCAGATCGCGCAGCAGTGTGTAAGTTTTCGTGGCAGTGGAGACCGCGCCGATGCCGTAGCCGGCGTTATCCGTGATAGTTACTGACGCAAACGTCTGCGCTAACGGCAGTTGGATGGTGACGTCTTCCGCGGCGATAGTCAGATGAAGGGGTTGTGATATTTCAGCAAAACCCGAGGCAGTTACCTTAAGTCTGTAGTCACCTGGAACGAGAGACAATGCAAATTGTCCCTTTTCGTCGGTGGTAATTGCCGGTGACGAGGGAAATGTTATAGAAGAGACTTGCACGGTGGCGCCGGGGATTGCGGCGCGGTCCGGATCAACGACACGTCCTCGCAACAACACTTTGCCCTGATTGTCGAGTACGCACGGCGGCGATGCCGGCGGGAGACAAGACGTTAGCAGCAGTATTGAATTAAGGACGGTCGTGGCTCTGGAAAACATAAGTTGCACCCCCTGTGAAAAAGGGCAAAAAGACTAAACCCAATCGTGCTAAATGAAATCGGATTTCAATTTCAGCGAAGGGCAGGATAGATTGTGGCGGGTGCGGAGGTCAAGACGTCAAGAGCGAGTTGGATTTCTTACGCTAGGAAGGCGGAGACGCAGAGCCGCCGCAAATCAAATGAGCGGCAAGTAAGGGGATGGTTAATTCGTGGTGTCCTGTGATCGAGAATCCTTTTCCATGACCCTTCTCGGTAGGTCGGCGTACCACGTTCGTCCGTGGCCGATAGGATTGAATAAAATCGAAATTTGCCGTTGCAATTCCCTGGAGCGGATATCCGAGATTGCGCACTAACGTCACACATTTCAGAAAGACTTCCGGAAGCACGACTGCTGATCCTACGTTAAGATAAACACCGCCACCGTCCATTCGGCGTACTATCTCTGCCAACAGTCGAAAATCCCTGAGTGTTGTTGCACCTAGCGCGGCCCCGTCAGCGGTTGGATGAAAATGAGCAATGTCACCACCAATCGTAAGGTGCGCTGTAAAAGGAACGTGAGCGTCATAAGCCGCACAGAGTAAAGAAAACGCTCGATGCGTGGGATTAAGATTTGTTAACGCGCGGCCCATCGCTTCACCTAGACCGATTGCGTCATGTGCGCCCGCCGTCGCAGCGTTGTTTAGCAATTGAGCAGTCTCTTCGGCGCCACCGAAAACACCTTCCGACAGTGTCGCGTCGACATCTTCTGAAGTGGCTCCCACCAGCGCTATCTCCGTGTCATGCACTATTACCGACCCATTGGTCGCAATGGCTGTGACAAAGCCACGCTTCATCAAATCGATCAGAATCGGTGCGAGACCAGTCTTGATAACGTGACCGCCAATGCCCCAGATGATCGGTTTGCTCAATTCGCGCGCACGTCGTATGTGGGCGGCTAGTTGGCGCAGGCTATCGACGGCGAGGATGTTTGGTAAAATCGCAAGATAATCGTGCAGGGAAATGTCACCGGTGAGCGGCTTAGCAAAGTCGTCGATATTGATCTTGCTGTTGCGCGATGAAAGGGGATAGGTTCTGACATTTGCCAGATCCAACGGCGTGAGATCATCCTCATAGATAGAAGGCAAGTCGCGTGAACTCCTCTTACAACCGGTCGAAGTTTGCTAAACCTGCAGATGGCCGGAAGCTGTTTTATTTGCTTTGAGTAGTTCTTCTGCCGGCAAAGTGAACCACATCCCTTGTCAGCTTTTTCCGGCTGGGCAAATGACCAGAAGAAAACTCGGACGGCTTGTTCGCCAATGTTACCAGTGATTGGCGTTTTGTGGGCGAATTGATATTAGGTGCGGTCTGATTTCGCGACATGACCGTTTAGCAGTGGTCTCAGAACTCGACCAGTGTGCGACCGGCGTGAACGAGCGACTTCTTCCGGTGTGCCTGCCGCAACGACACGCCCGCCGTGTTCGCCGCCCTCCGGGCCGAGATCGATAATGTAATCAGCCGACTTGATCACGTCCAGGTTGTGCTCAATGACAAGGACTGTATTGCCCAGCGAAACGAGACGCTGTAATACATCGAGCAACTTATGAACGTCTGCGAAGTGCAATCCAGTTGTCGGCTCGTCGAGAATGTAAATCGTTCTGCCGGTTGCGCGCTTCGAGAGTTCCTTGGCCAGTTTGATCCGTTGCGCTTCACCGCCCGATAGTGTAGTAGCCGATTGGCCCAATTTGATGTAGCCGAGACCGACGTCGAGCAGCGTCTGCAGCTTCTGATTTATCTGCGGAATATTTTCCAACAATGGAAGCGCTTCTTCTACTGTAGTGTCGAGCAGATCCGCAATGGACTTGCCTTTGTATTTCACACTCAGCGTTTCACGGTTATACCGAGCACCGCGACAAACATCGCACAACACATAGACGTCGGGCAGGAAGTTCATTTCAATTCGCTTCATGCCGTCGCCTTCGCACGCTTCGCAACGACCACCCTTAACGTTGAATGAAAAGCGACCCGGCTTGTAGCCACGTTCGCGCGATTCAGGCAGCATTGCATACAGTTCGCGTAAGGGTGTGAACAGGCCTGTGTAAGTGGCGGGATTTGATCTGGGTGTTCTGCCGATTGGCGACTGATCGATTTCTATTACTTTGTCTACGTGTTCCAGCCCTTCAATCGCCTTGTATGGCCCCGGCTCGGTAAGCGACCCGTAAAGGTGTCGGGCAAGCGCATAGTAGAGAATGTCTTCGACCAAAGTCGACTTGCCGGAACCAGAAACACCCGTGACGACCGTCAGCAGTCCCAGGGGAAACGAAACATCAATTTCCTTGAGATTGTTTGCATATGCACCGTGCACCGCCAGGTATTTGCCATTTGGTGATCGCCGTTCGCTTGGCACCTCTATTTTCCGCGCCCCACGAATGTAGAGTCCTGTAATCGATGCTGGATTCTCCGCCACATCCTGAGCTGTGCCACACGCAACCAACTGGCCACCGTGTGCGCCCGCTCCTGGTCCGAGGTCGACAACGTAATCGGCTCGCCGAATTGTTTCCTCGTCGTGCTCGACCACCAGCACCGTGTTACCCAAATCTCTCAATGCTGCGAGCGTATCCAGGAGCTTTTGGTTGTCTCTGGGATGTAAACCTATCGACGGTTCATCAAGCACGTATAGCACGCCCCGTAGTTGCGATCCAATTTGCGTCGCTAATCTGATGCGCTGACCTTCTCCACCCGACAAAGTTGAAGACGTTCGATCGAGAGTCAGATACCCCAGGCCGACAGTCTTTAGAAACCGTAAACGGTTTTTTATCTCCTGTAGTATGTTTCCCGCAATCTGTTCTTCACGTTGCGTCAGCTTGATCTGTTCGAAGGCTTCAACTGCGTCTTCGATCGGTAGTGCAGTGTATTCTGCAATGCCACGTCCACCGAGCCGCACCGCTAGTGAATCGGATCGTAGTCGTTGCCCCTTACACTCCGTACAGGTGGCAGGAGAGACAAGCTCTTCGAGCGCTCTTGCGATTTTGTCCGTGGGAGGGTCGTTCAGTCGGTCGCGCAACCAGTTGAGCGCACCTTTCCACTCACTCTGATATGAATATAGTCCTTGTGCAAATGTAAGCTTTCCGCTGACACCTCTTAGAAAGCCGTCGACGACCTCTTTGCTCAATTCACGGAATGCAGTGCGGCCATTTACACCGCAGCTCTTCATTACCGCAATCAGTGCGCTCTTAAGATATGCTGATCCTTGCTTATCAGCCGGACCCATAAAAGGAATCTTCTCTGCAGGAAGCTTTGAGTCGGGAATTAATTTTGCAGCGTCGATTTCCATTACGATACCCAAACCATGACAACGCTTGCACGCTCCGTATGCGGAATTAAAAGAAAAGGAACGGGGCTCGAGCGGCGGCACGTTGATCCCACACCTCACACATGCCATTCGCTCCGAATAGAGTTTTTCCTCACCGTCCACAATTGAAATGAGAACAGCTCCACCTGTGAGTTTGAGAGCCGTGCGCACTGATTCAGTTAAGCGCTCGCGAATGCCTGATTTGATCAGAAGGCGATCGACTACCGCCTCAATTGTGTGATTTCGTCGCTTATCAAGCTTTATTTCTTCATCAAGCGAAAGCAGTTCACCGTCTACACGGGCCCGCAAAAATCCGTCCTTGGCCAGTTTCTCCAGTTCTTTCTTAAATTCGCCCTTGCGGCCTCTAACGATCGGCGCCAGCACCATGACACGTTCCCCTTCGGGCAAACCTGAAACGCTCTGGACAATCTGCTCCACGCTTTGGCGCGTAATCGCGGCGCCGCAAACGTGACAGTGGGGTACGCCGATAGACGAAAAGAGCAGCCGCATGTAGTCGTATATCTCGGTCACGGTACCTACCGTGGAGCGGGGACTGCGAGAAACCGTCTTCTGTTCGATCGAAATCGCGGGCGAGAGACCATCAACTGAATCAACGTCAGGCTTTTCGAGTTGATCGAGGAATTGACGCGCATATGCGGAGAGCGACTCAACATAACGGCGCTGACCTTCGGCGTAAATAGTGTCGAATGCGAGGGAGGATTTTCCCGAACCCGAAAGACCAGTAATTACGGTAAAGCGGTCTCGAGGAATTTCGACATTGATGTTCTTGAGATTGTGTTGTCGAGCCCCTCGTACGGTAATGTGGTCAATTGCCATAGCTTTGATACTAACGCCGGCCACGGACGCGAGTTTGGCCGTACGGAGAATCAGTCATTCTAGACGAGGGTGGGGCACTGGGCAAGTTTGCATTTGTCTTGACTGCGTTTCTTTGCGGGCAATACACTGCCGCTACTCTTTGCTTTTACATGCAGTATGATCAACGTGAACCTCCCAAACTCATTAACCCTGCTGCGAATTTTTATCGTGCCCTTGCTGGTGGTGATTTTGCTGACGCCGTTTTCCGAAAGCTGGTTCGGCGTCCCACGACACATCCTGGGGGTCTTCGTCTTCCTGGCAGCGGCCTTAACTGACTATCTTGACGGTCATCTGGCACGCAGTCGCGGTCAGGTAACACGGTTGGGCCAACTGCTTGATCCCATCGCCGACAAGCTTTTGATTTCTGCTGCCCTAATTTCGCTGGTCGAAAATCAACTGGCGCCGGCATGGGCAGTCGTGATCATTATAGGTCGCGAGTTTGCCGTTACGGGGCTGCGGTCCGTCGCCGCTGTAGATGGACTGGTTATTTCAGCGTCGAGGATGGGTAAGTTCAAGATGTTGGCGCAGGTCGTTACCGTGGCTTTGTTGATTGCCTCGAGCGTTGCCGGAAAACCGCCGGTGGCAAATTTTGGGCGACCTTTTCCAGCAGTTGAATTCTGGTCCGTCCCGGAACTACGTGTTGCCTGGCAGCATCTGGTAGGAGCAGGCAACACGAGCGGCAATGATTGGCAAGTATTGCTATACACTGCCGGTCGTGCGCTGCTTTGGCTGGTGGTTGTGTCAGCGTGTGCTTCGATGTACGGCTATTTCAGTTCTTTCTATCATTCGGTGATGGCTAATCGAGAGAAACAGAAGACGAAGGGCAGCACCGTAGCCGTAGTGCGCGATTAAGTGTTACTGAATTTCCACCCAGTCGCCTGTATGAACCTCTTCAGCCACGCGAGTAATGATTGCGGTCGCTGTGCGTAGCTGAACATCGATAATTACCATCTCACCTACAATCTTTCGCGGCATGGGAGGACGATGATTCTTGATCTGCCTGGTGGTGATCGGTCTGTACCGATAGCGTCCTTCTGAATTCACGAAAGCGGTCGAGTCTTTGGCGCGTTGTGCTTGCATACCAAAGCCGCCGCCACGAAAACGGTTGCTTTGAAATCCGGTAGCTCTGCCCCGGGCGCTCTCTTCGTTATCCATTCTCGTAAGATTACCGGTTCCAAGTGGGCGATAGATTGTTAAGAAATCTCCGGGCGCAACTTTGTCTTCCTGACCGAGATCGATGTAGACAACGTCGTCCTTACTAACCATTTCGCGACCATCACGGGCCATCATGAGTCGACCTGTTTGTTTGCCACTGGGATCTGCAAATCGATCGAACGTAACTTCGGGTCGTTCTAGCGGGGACTCGCGGCCTGGAACCGGAGTAAGTAGATCGCCCAAAAGGATTGTGTAGCACGAGTAAGTGATTTTCGCGGCAGAGGTACGTTCGTTCACTTTGAAGACTTGTAATCGTCCGACCTCCTGCACGTACGTTCCCAGAAAGCCTTTTTTGCTCTTGAAAACTCCCTTCACGTCTCCGCGTGGTCGGATTATCTGGAAGGTCTGTCCCTCTTTGAGGCCCTGTTGCGCACCTTCGTTGATGTAAACGATATCGCGATCAGCGAACGTGCGTTGCTCTTGTTCCTCTTCAGCTCCGACGATTTCGGGCATCGGAGGGAATTTCTGGAAGCGTATATAGCCCGCGCAGGTCAAGTTGGTCCGGCCGGCTACCGCAGCCGGTGGTCTTTGAGCCGGGATCACGACGGTAGGTTTGATTTCTTGTTGTGCAGCCACGTTCGTGTTTGCGGTTGAAGTTGTTGATTGCGCAGCGGCGACGGCAGGAATTAGGCACAAAACAGAGAGCGCTGCCAGTCGAATCAGGCGAAACAATGACATACTCAGTCTCCTTAATCAGATCGTAGGGTTCGGGCGGGGTAATCGCCTTTGTATCAGCGACTACACAACGGTGAGGAGATAATGCCATCCTACTGTGCTGCATCAATAGAGGTCAATCAATTTTTATGACCGGACTTGGCTTCAATTCAAGGCAGCCGAGGGCTGTTGCTAGCGGTTGAGTCATTCCGCTATCTACAACTCTGACTGCGGCTTGCGTTTTTGAAATGCTGTTGGTAGTATCCGCAATTTGTCGGAATGCGCTATTTATGCTCTATAGCGAGCCGGCGTAGCTCAGTTGGTAGAGCATCTGATTTGTAATCAGAGGGTCGGGGGTTCGAGTCCCTTCGCCGGCTCCACTAGGCACTTGAAACAACGCAGGGGTGGTCGAGTGGTTAATGGCACCGGGCTGTAAACCCGGCGGGCTCACGCCCTACGTAGGTTCGAATCCTACCCCCTGCACCATCTGAATATCTGAGTTTTAGATTTGATATTTCAAAGCGGGTGTAGCTCAGTTGGTAGAGCATCAGCCTTCCAAGCTGAGGGTCGCGAGTTCGAGTCTCGTCGCCCGCTCCAAAGCAAGGCTGAAGTAGGAAGGGTGAGGGATGACGCGATTTCATCCTTCCGTCTTCATCCTCGAGCGGCCCGCGTAGCTCAGGGGTAGAGCGCCTCCTTGGTAAGGAGGAGGTCATGAGTTCAAATCTCATCGCGGGCTCCAGCAATGTAGACTGGCGAAAGCAGAAACGATTTTAATCAAGAGGCGAGGAGAAGATGTCGAAGGAAAAATTTGACCGTTCGAAGCCGCACGTGAACATCGGGACAATCGGGCA
>JBHEMC010000017.1:0-59404 GCA_046262775.1 Pyrinomonadaceae bacterium
GCGATAAACCAAACGCTGAGTGTCTGGGTCGATAAAAACAACGGCTATACCTACGTGGGAGGAAAAGGAATTGTGAGATTGCCAGACGGAAAGACGACGACACTACCATAGCTTGCTGGTTGACGCTTATGCCGACTGATCATCACGAACTGTCCCGGAGATTCTCTAAGAAGCCAGCGCTGTTTGGGCAGTGGTTCGCGAATCGGAGCGCCGGAAGGCAAACCAAGTATGGCCGCACGTTTTTTGTAATCTTCATTTCTCTTTTGGTGTTCACTTCGTGCGGTAGCCGCCAGCCCAATATGTCGCCGCAGACTCCGAAGTCTTCGTCTTCGCCGGCTCCCAGCAATTCATCCGAAAGTTCCAGTCGAACGGGGACAGTAAAGATTGCTTTGGCGATTGTTGACAACAAATCGTATTCCTATCAAACGCCGGCCGGAGAATCCGGTACCACGAACCGCATTGCTGTTGTAGCACTCGACAACGGAAGGGAAGTTCAGGCGCTCCCCTACGTCAATTACAAAACAGCTGACGGCGCGTTTCATTCAGAACTCAGTAAGCAAGGGCAGCACGTTCAGGTGGAAGCACCTCTCGGAAACACCGAGCTGTGGAGGATGGTAGGCTTCGTAGAGAACAGCAAGTGAAGAGAGCCACACAAATATCCTATTGAAAGTGAGTGCTATGCTGACTTTTAAATCCTTCTGCACGATCCTGATGGCTGCGTTGATATTCAGCCTCGGATGCGAATTGAAAACTACTACTTCATCATCGAAGGCAACAACACAGCCGGCGAGCAAAGCAGCGTCGAACGATCCCATACCTGATTTGCCTGACTATCCCGGCGCCACGCGCACTGCTTACATCACAAGTTCTGATTCGGCTCAGGGTTTTAGCAAGTCGGTCAAGGCGGAACTGGCAACAAGCGACCCATTCGACAAGGTGATCGACTTTTATAAACTCGACAATCTATCCCAGCGGGGCTGGAAGCCCACCGATGTAAAGACAACATCAGCCTCAGCCGAAGAATCGACAGTGACAATTGGTCTCGAAAAGGGAACAAGCATCGCAAAGATTGATATCAGCCAGAAGGCAAAAGAAAACGTGGTTATCAGTCTGGAACGGAAGGACAAGTAGCGACGCGATGGCTTTGCCGCTTCCACGCGAGTAGAAACCGTTAATGTTCATGAGCGAAACTCTTTTAATCTCAGTGATCGCGGTAATCGATCTTATTGCAGCCCTACTGACGGCGGTGGTGGCTACCAAGGCCGCCAATCACGATATCCCCACGTTTCTGAAAGGCGTTATCGGCGCGATTATTGGAATCGTCATCGAAGTTGCGAGAGTCTTTGCGGCCATGGCCTTTGTGGGCCAGAGCAGATCGCGTTTTGGCGAAGGGCAGCACGTTCAGGTGGAAGCACTTCTCGGAAACACCGAGCTGTGGAGGATGATAGGCTTCGTAGAGAGCAGCAAGTGTAGATAGAAGGCACACAAATATCCTATTGAAAGTGAGTTGCTATGCTGACTTCAAAATCCTTCTGCATGATCCTGATGACTGATCAAACATGTGGACCAATCAAAGAAACAAGCAAATGAGTGCGGCACGGAAGCTCCCATGGAGTTTGAGTCAGTAAAGGCGCTAATGAACGCCAAAGCAGGGATGAAGTAATGAAGAAACTAACTTTGTTTTGTTGGAATCTGGGACTCTTGCTGCCAATGATGGTTTCTGTGGCAATCACAGCTGAAGTGGCCGCCGCTCAAACGACTCCATTCAGGTGTCAAATCATATCAGCGTCACGAGTGAAGAAGCTCGAGGGCGGATTCTTCTCATGGACTCCCACAAATCCTGACAAGGCCACCGGAGTGATTCTGGTGGCCAAACTCTCTTATCCATCTGACACGAAAGAATTGTTAAGCGGGGACGTCACCGTCGAATACAAAGTGGGCTCGCAAACTGAGAGGAGCCCAGCGCTCGGCTTCAACCCACGCGGTCCCGATCCGAATCGCAGCCCGGACGCGGACAAACTGTTTTGGATCCTTCACGCCGAATCGACCTACAAATATCCGGTGGAAGGCGATGGATTTGACGGCGTTAAAGGACAAGAGACGATGCAGTTTCTGTTTCAGGTTCCAAACGATGTCCCTGCCGTGACGTTGCTCTATCAGGGAAAGAGCTGCGGCGAAGAGGCGAAGATCCCGAAAAGGTAACCACTACGAGAAGAATAATCTTCTTGCCGGCAGTAATTCTGGGCCCTCGCGTTTGTTGCAGTCGCCGAAGCGCTTCGAAAGCGCGGATGGATCGCGTCAACCTTTAAGTACGACGAGATCGCGAAGGCATTCACTCTCGGCGCGGCTTACGACGGGATTACCTTTGAGAACAACGACTGCAGGAAGATGGCGCGGTGTTTGATTTGAAGGTGAGCGGCCGGGCTGAAAAGGAAGCGACTGCAATCAAGTGATTAATGACCGCTTGGGATAAATGGACGAACAGTTACTATCCAGTATACGCAACCTCGATCTCAACAAATAAATTCGAGCCCTCGCAAACGGACTGGAAGCCATACGTTTCGGCGCTAAAATTAAGGACGTAGAGAATGGCAAAGATTGAAAAGGATCAGTCTTACACCTTTCCGCCTGATCGATGTCTTAAGGTCCTACATGACGTGCTTCTGGATTTTGGGGTGCGGGTGGAGGCTTTTGATACCACGTCCAGAATAATTACGGGCCAGTTCAAGGCCGCTACTTCTACGACGGATTCAACGGAAAGAGAACTGCCAATTAGATGTGCATGCCTTCCTGCCGGGCAGGATTCCACAATAGTTCGACTGACTTATAACAATAGGGGTCAATTAAAGAAATTCGTGTCGCCTGATGTGCCGACGAAAATGGGCAGCTTATTCGCCTCCCTTGCACAATACTTGAATGAGCAACCAGTTACAGCTTCCGGTGTGCAACAAGATTCACCGCTAGAGTTGGTTGAGCATGAACGCGCAGATGAACAGCCTCAACCTCTGGCTGTTTACGCGGCTGGGTTATACAAGATTGGGCTTTCTAATCCGCAGATTGAAAGCAAGCTCATGGAGAAAGGTTTAAGCGCGTTGTCTGTTGTGGAGATTATGCGCGACATATCGAAACAACGTGCGGGTGCGACCAAAGAAGCGGGCACCAGGAATATGCTTTTGGGAGTTTTATTGTGTGTCGGTGGCATTGTCGTAACTGGCGTGACCTATGCCGTGGCAATGGGAGGAGGAACTTTCATAGTTGCGTGGGGTGCAATTATCTTCGGCGCGGGCCTCTTTGTTAGAGGCTTGCAGCAATATCAGGGAAAACTCGGACGGTAAAACGGATTGGGTCAGGGATAGCATTAAAACGTTCGGCAGATACTTCGAGATCATACGTGACATGCCGAAATAGGAGGTTGACATGGACATTCTGCTTACTCTGCTAATTACAATTAATTTAGCAGCCTCGGGAAGTGAGCCGGTGCTTGGCTTCGCAAACTGCAGCCCAGCGCTTTTCCGCCAGTTACCGGCAGGACAGTCGACAATCTCCATTTCAAAACTCCGTTACGATTCCTTTGGTCGCGTGCTGGCATTCGTCGAAGATTATCAAGACTCAGAAATGTCGTCGTCCGTGCAGTCAACGATCGCGGTTAACCACGATCCGGGTGGCAGTTGTCCGAAGATGAAGTACACAGTCCACGTGGCGGCACGTCAGATTGCCAGTACTACGGAAGCTGACTTCAAGACTACTGGTCTTGATGGCTATTTCGCGCTCGGTGCGACTGACATTGGTGGCATTGTCGTGATTGGCGCTCTCGAAGGCGATCTGCAGACGAAGTTCTCATATGACTCTTTCGGCCGACGTCAGTTGGACCAGCAGGCATTTACGTATCCAGGTCATCATTATGAGGTGAATTATTCCAACGTCACCTTCGATGACTTCGGGCGTCTTTCAGGTTATCGAGCAATCGTTAAGCTGGCTTCGAAGTGAACGCGTCGCCGAAGCAATAGTCGCGCAGCTCGACTCACGTCGGCGCGCGAATCTGAGAAGGGAAAAAGAAATGATGAGAAGAACGATCGTCATGCTCGCGGCGATTTCATTCCCAGCCAGTTGTGATGTGCGCAACGTGGTTTGTCAGCTACAACAGAACAAACAAACTGCGCATGTTTCAACTCTTCAGGTACAACCATTGCAACGAAACGTGACTCGGGCCACCCGGGACCAGGCCGTTCAAGCCAATGCCACCGCCTTAGAACAGTTCAAGGGAACCGAGGTTGGCACTCTCGTGGTAAATGAAGGACCGCTGATTCATTTCATGTCATTTGGCGCAGAAGCCGACCTGGCGACAAAGAACACAGTTGCGTTCAGAACGACTCTCATCGGCAGCCCCGATCAGCCGTTGTTTGATTTTATTCTGAAATACGATCAGGCGAAGAAGGGTTTCCTATTTTCAGTCAGGACCTATTACCTCAATTCAAATCGCGAGTATGGCCCCGGCGTAAAGGACTTGCCGGTTAGCTTTGTTGAGAGCAGTGGCTTTTCCGGCAAAGGTACAGCGACTTTCAAGGGACAAGAGCTTCAAGTGACGGTCGCAATCAAGCAAAAAAAGACTCAAGATGACGAGTGGGAAGTGACCTTTGCATCGGGCGACGCGATGGTTTTTCAATATAAGTTCGAAAGCAAGAAGGCTGCCGCGTGACCTGAGTATCATCTGCCACACCAGAGGATTATGTCATGAAACGGTCAATCTTAGTTTTTTGCATTCTCTTTAACATTTCCACGTTGTTAGCGTTGGCTGCGGCACACGCCCAGCGACGTACGCAAAGAACAGGCAGTGCGCAAACTCCAAAACGATACCTTAAAGATGGTGTGTATAAACTGAAAGACAAGATCAGTTTCGACGACAAAGCATCCCTTACTGTCGCGTTGACAAGGCCGGACGAATGGATGGTCCAGGCGATGCGGCCTAAAGGAAAGCTTCTTAAGCTGGACGCGACATTCGGTGGCGATTATGCCCTTCAGTTTGGACAGAAGACGGCAGACAATTCCGACATTACGCTCCTCGTTGGCGAATCAAAGCTGGTTCCTAAGATAGCCGCTCGCAACCCCAGGACAGGGCAGATGGGCTTTGCTCCCGGAGGTTACGTCGGGGACGATGGGCGGGACTATTACTTGATACTCAATTCAAAAGAACCTCTGGTCCTGCTCTTCGATGTTCCAACCGAACTCGTTTTAAGCAAGAAGATGCTTCTTCTCAACATACGTCTTAATAATGAAGTTCGATTGATGAAGTTTGATCTCGGAAGCAATTGAACATCTGGGTCGCGCGAAACGGATAGAAGATCGATGTGGGCAATGGCGCGTGCGATTACCTCAAGATTTGGTGAAAGCCAGGAGAAGTGAATTGAATGACAGCTCTCAGCCATCGGAACACGCCACCGCGTCTATTCAAACATTCCGCCGCCGGGAAGGAGATTTTGATGAAGCGTTTGATTCAAATAATCACGGTAACAGGCATCTGCCTCGTTTTGATCTCTGCTGTTGAAGCTCAGAAGCCAAAGAAGCCTCTTCTCGGAGCGAATGGCCAGCGGTTAGAGCTTGGGCAAAAACCGCCCGCTGGAATCGAGCTCGTCGAGGCGCGCATCTACGAGTCTGAAGAACAACTGCGTTCCGACGCGCCCCTCCACCCACGGTTTTCTACTGGCATCGCCAAACTTCGCTTAGCAATCGATCTGAAATCAGAGGGTCCGCCTAAAGCCGACATCACGTTCGAGGTCCTTTCAGACAGCGGCAGGATAAAGATTAAAGATGGGTATGCCGTCTATTCCGCCGTGCCCGCAGATCACAAGTACTCAGCCAGTTATCCTCTCGAACCAGAAGCGGGCCCCTACCCAAACGGTGCATACCAGCTAAGGCTGCTCATGGACGGGAAGGTCGTTGCTCTGCTCAATTGGTCGGTAGGAGACCAGTGATTTCGCATTAAGGCGATTCGCGCCGTGCTGCCATCGTCGAACGATCCGTCGCGGTCGCTTTTATCCGATCTCTGTTTGGAAAGGAGATTATCTATGATCAGGTTTCTGTCCTTTATGCTTGGCGTCTTTTTGCTCTCAGTCTTCGGCGTTATCGGCCAGAAGGGCGACAGAATCGGTGAATTCAAACTCAAGGACGGACGTACGATCAAGGCAAGTTTTGATGACAAGCTGCTGATCGTGAAAACAGACAGCGACGCGAAAGGGACCCCCTATTGGATCGTGTCGTCGAATAGTTTGACCTCGGTTGCCCGTGAGTCCGGGGATCAGGCCAAGCCCGAAGAAACGCCGCGATTTATTCTAAAGAACGAAACGAGCCATCTGATATTTGCGCAGATTAGTACCGCGATGCTGGAAAGACCCGGCGCTGAATCGGCGATCCTCACGAAACTTCAATGGGATTACGTCAATTCGCCGCCGACGGAGGGTGTCTATCTCACGTTTGTAGCGATCGATGGTAAACAACAGATGGTACCGGCGAATTCTTTCCGTGGCTCCTTAGAAGAGACCACGACCGTTCAGTTCTTGAATAGCTCAATCAAATTGCGTGGCACTGACGGGAAGACAATAACTATTCCGATGACGCAGCTGGTTTCATACACGCGTTAACCGCGGTGATGGTTTCATTTAGCGCGTAAATTGCCGAAAGGCTGAAGGACGTGATTGACAGACGATCTGCAAAATTGTTGGACATAGGTTCCGTATGCACTACGACAAAATGCGCTTTCAACCGAGCAGGCGCGTGAACATTTCATAAGGTGGGGGCCTGACCAAGTCATGAAGCTGTTTACTCAGGAGTGAATGCCATGATTCGAAACGAATGGTTCCAAGCGGCAGCCATCGCAGTTACGTTGGCTTTACTTTGCGCCTGCCGCCATCAAGGCGTTGACCAAAACTGGCAGGAGATTCCCTCTCTGGAAATTGGTGAGAAAAAGCTGTCTGCCGGCAAACTTATTCGGTTAGAACCCAAGGTCGGAAATCCAGTTCAAATGTCAGGCAGTCAAATGACGTACGAGAAATTTAAGTTTCTGGGAACACTTCTTGATCCGAGGTCCGACCTCGATGTGAAACGAACCGTCACCGCCGACTTCGTTGGCGCGGACGAGCACGGTCTCGTCAAAGACAAACAGAGGAGCGTCACAGAGGCCGGTGAACCAATGAAGTGGATGAAGTCTGAGAGCAGGCGTGATATCGAATTCACCTTCGCCGTGCCGCCTGTTATTGCGCCACCGGTGGCGAGTGCGCTTTCCGGCAAGGGCTTCTTGTATTTCTATCTGACAGACCTCAACGGCAACTGTGTAAGCAACATAGTCGCCTCGCCAGTAACACTCCGGTAGCCACGCTTGGCTTCAGTCGTTGGACGAGATCTAGCGAAAAGCAGAGAGGCGCCGGAAAACTAAATTTCAAAAGCCCTATGACGCGAAGCGCCTGATTTTAAGACTCCGAGATAAGTGAAGATCAGTGATTCTGCATTTGCCGAGATCCAGTTGGTTAGTATCTTGCCCGGGGAGCGAGTGTGGTAAAAATTGTAACCCGAAGGTCGGCGGTTCCCACCCCCGCTAATAATTTGCGACCGCTTACAACAGCCCCCCATTCTCACTATCAGCGTCGGAAGAACTGGGTGATTGTGTCCGTTACTTTTTTCAGTGATTTTCAGACTACCTTTAAATCATTGGACCCATTGCCACGTTGGCGATCCGAGAGGCAACTGTAGCGAAAATCAACGAGCTGGTTGCTTCAGGATTTCAGCCAGGGCCTTCAATCGAGTCGAGTCAGCCGCACTCTTCGTCGCCGCAGCTGTCTTTTCCAACGACGGTGCGAGGGCTTTCAGTTTTGCAAGTTCGCTCTGCTTCATGTGTGAAGTCTCGGCGCTTCCGATCGCTTGCCGCAGAGCCGCAATTTGATCAACCGGCACAGCTTGTGAGCGCTCCAGCTGATCGACGTAGGCCTTAGCGACGACCAACTGTCGGGGCCACTCGATCTTTTCCTGGTTCTGCACATTGAGTTCAGCGGAGCGAATTGTGTTCGCTGCATCGATCTCATTCTGGGTCAGGAATTTCGACGGAGTCAGCTCAAAGATGTCCAGACCGCGGGCGATCTCCGAAGCGTAAATGTGACCGTTGTACCAGTAGGCGGACCAATCACCGCCGAGCACCAGCATCTTTGAATCGATCGGCCCTCGATCAAAGTATGCAATTTCAGCGGGATGCTCCGCATCTGTAAAGTCCATTACTGAGATGCCGCCCTGGTACCAGGCCTGCACTTCAATGTCGCGGCCGGGAACAGGAATAAGCGAGCCATTGTGCGCTACACAATTTTCGGAATCGCCCTGGGCCGCCGGCATCTTATAGTAGCTTGCGAACGTGAGCTTGTTATCGTTTAAACGGAAAACCGCATCGGCGCCCCATTTGTTGGGATCGTTTGCCCGGCATCTAGCACCCAGTCCACCGCCCCATTCATCAGTGAACACGACTTTCGTTCCATCGTTAGAGAACGAGGCCGAGTGCCAGTAAGAATAGTTAGGATCATTTACCGCGTCGAGACGCTTTGGATGCACGGGATCTTTGATGTCCAACAGTATTCCATTTCCGGAGCAGGCGCCTGCCGCCAACCCAATCCGGGAATACACGGTAATATCGTGGCACTGATTGCTCGCCTCGGGTTTTTCTGGTCCATTCTGGCCATGCGTGCCGCCGTTAGTTAGACCATTTAAAGCTCCCGTTCGTGGATCGATAAAGACTCGAGGACTCGACACAACCTGAGCATCCTGCGGCGCCGCCAGCGGTACCTTAATCACATCAATACGAAACAGCGCGGTGTTCGGGTCCTTGTCGGGCTGTTCACCGGAGCACCCAGCCAACTCTTCGCTTTGACGGACAAAAGAGGTTCCCGAAACGTAGACGTAAACGTTGTTCTTATCATTCGGATCGACCACCAGCGTGTGCGTGTGGGAGCCACGGCAAGTCTGCACTGCAGCCACCTGTTTCGGATTCTTAACGTCGGTGATATCGAAAATTCGCACGCCCCGAAAACGATCTTTTTGCGCTGCCGGCATGCCCCGTCTTTTCTCTTGTACTGCTTGTCCCGCCGGCGACTCAGGCGGAGGAAATCCCTGTGCGCCGCAATCCAGCCGACCATTTGGCATCTCGACCGACATGAACAGTAGATTTTTGTAAACAGAGACGTCACCCTGCCCGCCTGGACATACCATCGAAGTTAACAAGGTGGTCTTCGCGGGATTGGAGATGTCAAAGATGTTGACGCCATAAAAGTTTCCTTGAAACAGGTGATTGCCCTGGAATGCAAGATCTGAGTTCGCAAAAGCCAACTGAGCTATCACCACCTGCATTGGCTTTGGCATCTTTGAGGAGTCGCCCATGCCGAGTAGACCCAGAGTCTTCTGTACTTTTGGATTGTCGGGATCGTCCGAGCCGAGTTGGAACGCGTCAGGCTTTTTAATGAGCACGACGTGCTTGAGACCCATCGACGTTTCAGTTGCATCGTACATTCCTGGTGCGAGCTTGGCGCGCGGGTCACTGGCATCCGATCCTTCCATTCCCGCTGGTAACGGGGGTGCTGGTTCAGGAGCAAAAGGATTCGCTTCTTCCTGCTTGGCTGGTTTAGTTTCTGGGGTCTTCGAAGACTCCGGCGATGGCGACGTGGTTTGTGCCTGCGTCCTCGCTGCAAAACACGATAAGAAAATGAGAGAAGCTATGAGCGAACGGAAAGTAATGGTTTGTACTCGAGTCATTGTTTCTCCTCTAGAGATTTTTCACCCAGCATAGTTTGCATGATCCTGATCTCAGCGCGTTGCCCGCTGTCGACATCGGTCGCGAAATCGAACAATTCAGCATCCTGTCCCGCGCCTGCACTGTCGAACAAGTCCTTTACCATAACTAACGCCCCGGCATGGTGCTGAATCATTCCCGTCAAGAACAGACGGTCGAAGTCTTTACCATCTGTCTTTTTTAAAGCCGACATCTGCGTCGGCGTAAGCATCCCCGGCATAAGCATCGAATGCGTTGACATATCCATGCCGGGCATGTCAGGCATCGCCATAGAAGTCGGCTCGCCTCTGGCCGCGAGCCATCGTTTCATAAACCTGATTTCTTCTGACTGTGAGCTGCTGATTCGCGCGCCGAGTAATCGCAAATCCTTGTTCTCCGTGTGCGATTCGATGAGGGCCGTCATCTCAACCGCTTGCGCATGATGCATGATCATTCCCTGCATAAACTGCACATTCTTCGGAGAACTTGGCGGTAGTGTGGCCGTTGTCGATGGAAGCAAGGTTCGAGTCGGCTTGCCCGGCGCGCCTGGCTGCACCACGACTGGAGTCGCGGGGCCGGCCTGCTGTGCGCAAACCGGCAGCAAAGCCAATGCGGGGAGTATAGTGGCCACAACTATGCCGCTCCGCAACGCTGCGAGGTCCACCACCATCCGCAGCTTACGCTTGCACTCAGACTGAGAAGCTTTCATTTATATTTAACGGTCAAGTATTGAGGTGGCTAAGATTATCACAAAACGGCACAGGCCTACATCTGGAGTCAGCCCGGCTATCTGGGCTAGGCCATAGATCCGTACTCGATGGCTGTTTGAAACCGCGTCTCTCTGCTCATATTGTTTCTCGTAGTTGGAGGAGGCCTAAAGTCTTACGTCACAGAAAGCATCGAAGGTGCGACATAAAATAGCCAGGGGCAAGCGCCAGCACCGCGAGCGCGCCGCCCCTGGAATCATACCGACAAAAAGATTCTTCGCGCGCAGCGCGCCGGAGGCCCGTACGTAAAAGCGACACCGTCTCACTTCTTACCATTGCCGGTTGAGATGCCAAAGGTGACTTCCTTAATCAATGAGTTCTCACCGAGATCCGCAACGCCCGGGGAGGCGACCTGCACAGCTTTGGTAATCGCTTCCTTTGGTACTTCTAATTTTCCCGCGGCAGCCTGCTTTTCAACTGCCTCCGTAACGGCTTCCATCATTCGCGTCTGAAGGCGTCGTTGCTTAGCTTCCTCACGTTTTGATTCTGCCTCCGCTTCGCGTATGTCCGCCTCAGCTTCCATGCGTCGCGCGCGCGCGGCCGCCGTCATCAGTCCCCACGCGAGCACGACGGGCGTCGAGAGCAAACTCACTACTATTCCCAGCTCAATGATCAATGGAGAGTGATGTTCCAACCTCCGCACTTCTGCAAACGAGCATAGCTCGTTGTAAAGGCCGGGATTTGTTTGGAAGATTGCGCGACGAAACCAGGAGTTCATTCCAAACTGTAGCCCAGCATCAAGCGGATCGAATGGGTCGAACCCGTCGTATGGCTCCTCGTAAGGCCATTTACGAAAGTCCGGATGAAATCGCGATCCTGCTTTCGATCCGGATGCACTCTTCTCCAGGATTGCGCGCGCTCTCATTAAAGTCTCGCTGTCTCGCTCAGGTCTGAGCACGGCACCCCACAAGGAGCCCGTTACCAGACTGTCGAGATCTTCGACAACGAGTGCGACGTCGGACATTGAATGCTGTGGCGAGCTGAGCTCAACTCGCAAAGTTGCAATCTGCTGCTCGTCTGGCATTGGTGACTCCTGAACTTGCCTTGGAACTTTGACGCGTTGAGGTGGCTACTGTGGGAGCGCACCGGGTGCGGCGCCGTCTACGGTTCGCGCGTATTCTGCCTTAACTGATTTGGGAATTCCACTTATATGTCTGCGCTGTAGCATGCGGTTCTTTAGAGTACAAATTTGTGAAGTTGTTTCCGCTTGTTCCGCAAAGGGGTCGCCGAAAAGCAACTTCCATCTGTTGCACAGATCCCGGTGATTCAAAAAGAACAATCAGGTCTATGCGAGCAGGTTGCTATCGTGAGCCTCCGTAAAAGTAAGGATACTTCTCCGGGCTTTTCGGAAGAAAAACAATCTGCCCTCCGTCTAATGGTTTGATTTCTCGATCCACCGTTCGCGTGCAAGAAAGGAAACTACTTTGAAACGTGGCATTAACAGGCGACCGGCGATACTACCGGTAGCAATCTCTCTCTGGCTCCTCTTGTTAAGCTCGTGCCAATCCGGGAATGCCACCAATACTACGCAACTGCCGTTATTAACGAACGCGCCGGGCTCACCGATTTCAATCCCTGGCGGACCGAGCAGTGTAGTCATCGGGGACATGAACAATGATAAAAAACTGGACGTTGTCGTGGCGTGCGGAAAAACTCGCACCATCGCTGTTCTGCCGGGCAAAGGTAACGGACAATTTGCGGCGCCACTTAGTACGACGACGGTCCCTGATAGCCCTGGTGAAATGGCCCTCGGGGATCTCAACCTCGATGGTAACCTGGACCTCGCGATCGTTACTCACAACAGTTACAACGTGCTGCTGCTTCTGGGAGACGGCAAGGGCAAACTCATTATCGCTTCCAGTTCTCCAATTGTAATGAAAGTTGGACAGCGCCCGCACACGCATGGTCTGGCTTTAGCCGATCTGAACCGTGACAACAAACTCGATCTCGTCACGGTCAATAATTCAGACAATGATGTGTCGATCGCTTTGGGTGATGGCCGTGGCGGTTTTAATCTCGCACCCGGTTCGCCGTTCGCGGTTGGTCCAAGCCCATATCCACTTGCGGTGGGTGACGTCAATGGCGACGGCTACCTCGATATCGTCGCTACTGCCACTGCAACTGGTCCATCGAGAGCGCAACAGCTGCCTCTTAGTCGCGCGTTAACGCTGCTCCTGTCTGATGGACACGGAGGTTTTCGCTCGAAACAGCTTCCACTGCGCACGGGCGAGCCATGGTTTGCATTTATTGGCGACGTAAATGGTGATCACAATCCTGACATCCTGGCGACTCATCATGAAATGAATCAGCTGACTGTAATGCTGGGCGACGGTCATGGCGAATTCGTTGAAGGGCGTGGATCACCATTCAATTTTGGAGGTTACGCCTTTCATGCGCTGATTGCCGACGTGAACCACGATGGCAAAATGGATGCAGTTGCTGCGGGAGGCGATGGCGTGCGGGTGATGCTTGGCGATGGGCGAGGCGGATTTGCTCCGAGCGCGCCGATACTCACCGGGCCAGGTGTATGGACACTCGATGTCGGAGACGTTAATGAGGACAGAAAGACAGATGTGGTCACCAGCAATAGTGAAAGCAACACTGTTAGTGTGTTGCTCGGAAAATAACCAGTCGAGGATCAGCGTGGTCCTCGCAGCGACTTCGAAAACCACCTTTTTCGAGCAAGAGCTGCCTACGAATCACCCCCCGATAATCCCTCCTAACTCCACGAAATAGACTATTTATACCCGAAAAGGTGCGCATGACTTTGTGCAACTGCGTGAGCGATTTGTGAATCTTAGTAGACGGTCATGTGAGACAAATGCGGTTCGCGCGACCCCTGTAGGCCCGATATAACAATTGACCTTTATCTTTCATCACAGAGGAGTTTTCAAATGAAATTTCTAAAAACGTTTTCCCCCGGGCTCATCGCTGCGTTGGCGCTTATCTTTTCCTTTTCAACAATCTCATTTGCAAAGACGAACAGTAATTTTCCCAATATCAAGATTGGCAATTTTGGCCAACTGGACGACAATTTCTATCGCGGCTCTCGACCAAAACCAGAACAGTTCAAGAACCTCGCCGCACTTGGCATAAAAACGATCATCGACTTGACCGACAATTCCAGGGACCGTGAGCAACCTGCCGTCGAGGCTGCCGGAATGCGGTATGTGAACATTCCCATAGTTGATAAAGCCTACCCGAAGGCCGAACAGGTAAATGCGTTCTTGAAGGTTGTGAACGACCCGGCTACCGGTAAGTTTTACGTTCACTGCGCAGGTGGACGTCACCGCACCGGAATCATGGCTGCCGTGTATCGCTTCAACCACGATCATTGGAACTTCGATCAGGCTTACAGTGAGATGAAGGAGTATGACTTCTATACGAGCAACGGTCACGGAAAGCAGCTTGATTTCGTTCGCGATTATTGGCAGCGATTCCAGGCGAACTCGACGAAGGCAGTTGCTGCTACTGCAGGTCGCTAACTTGGAACTAACAATGCTTGTTTACAAAGGCCGCTCAGTTCGAGCGGCCTTTTTTGCTTGAGGCTGCAGAAACAAATCTCAAAATTTCAAATGGGATAGATGTTGCGATTATGGAGCGGGATCATTCAGATGAGAACTGAATTTGTCGCCGGGTCTCGACCTCTTTCTTAGCTGAAAATTTATGGAGCAGGATCATCACTATGAGGACTGGACCTTTAGATTCAATGCGGACTGAACCTGGCGGATCTTGAGCGGGGTTCACCCGGCAAGCGTTGTTCCTGGATATTCTTCAAGATACGGAAATTCGCAGGTTGGGAAGGGGGCACAGCGTAGCGTCGCCCCCGCTCCAAGCTGCATCAAGACTCAACGCTGAAGTATATAACCCTGAACAATTCAAACTTGAAAAAATTGACTGCTTGCTGCAACGGTCCTGTTGCTCACGTCTTGTCTAGGGCGTTAACCCATTCACAGGCGACCCGTATACTCCCATTGCCTTTGCGCTGACCGGATTCCACTTATCCAGAGTACCCATTACTTTTACGGGCAGAATAATCTTGTTCGTCGAAAGGTTGTTCTGTTTGGCGATGCCATTATCGGCGTAAGTTCCATTGTCACCGACTGTGAACTTCGTCTCACGTACCTGCTCCCCGTTG
This sequence comes from Pyrinomonadaceae bacterium, assembly GCA_046262775.1. Taxonomy (GTDB): domain Bacteria; phylum Acidobacteriota; class Blastocatellia; order Pyrinomonadales; family Pyrinomonadaceae; genus PSRF01. The sequence goes on from JBHEMC010000017.1 coordinate 14,699, forward strand.
TAGTAAACCTTGACCACATATTCGCCCGGCATCTGGTTGATATATAGGGTGTCCCGGTAGGCCGTGTAATTCCGTTGATCCGGAGTCATGATGAACAAAGCCTTCTTGGGCCAACTGAATTTGAACTCTCTCCAGAACAGAGATTTGTCGTCTCCGCGCTTTTTGGCATACATATCGTCGCCATGATCTACGAGTCCGCCATCGTCGGTCGTAGCGATTTGCTGCCCGTTGTGAAAGAGTCGGGCTTCCAGATTGCTATTGTCAAAGTCGCCTTTGAACCACATGCGAATGATCGGCGTAGCATAGTCTCTCTGGTAATCCAGATCAGCTAGACCTAGCGGAAGTTTCCAGTCGTAATCGACGTAGTAATCTACCTCATTGCGATAACGCGCGTCGGAATACTGCGGCTTAAACCTGACAATTTTGAATTTACCCTGGTAGACGGTGGAGTTGTCACGGATGTTCGTGATCTTGAAACCAAACAAACCACCAACCACAATCGCTCGCTTGTCGCTGTTGGAATCCTGTTGACTATAAATGCCGATCGTGTGGCTCCGCTCATCCTCAATGCCTCGCTGCTCAAGAGGCTCGCTAAACCAAAGGGATCCATCCGGCATGAAGTAATCGGCTTTGTAACGCAGCTTCGTCGAGCCGCCGTAAATAACATCAAACTTTATTCGCGGGGACCAGCTGGTGTTGTGATTGTCATTCGGTATCTTCCAGTAGTAGTCCCACAGCTCAAGATCGACCTGGAGCGTGTCCAGGAGAAACTGCGGCTGCGTTGGTACCGGTGGTTCAACTGTATAAGGACCGCCGCCAGCGGAAGCCGAACCTCCACTTGGTGTTGCTGGTTGGCTGGTTGGCGCGTCGGTCGCGGGAGCTGGTTGCGCCGGTTGTGAATCTGACGTCGGTTGTGGCGCCGGTGTTGCTTGCGGCTTGGGTGGTTTCGGAATCTTAATTTTTGGAAATTGCGCCGAAGCATTTTGGAGCCCGAAAGCGAGAGTTACAAACAAGGCCAAACTCAAGAAAAAAGCTTTCATCTCTACCTCCCTCTGAAACTGAATGTAAAACTTGGGAATTACTGACGGATGGAACGCTGCGGGAGCTTATACAAAATCAGTCGCGGACGGCAAGGCCGCGAGAATCGATCGTGATCCAAGGCGACTTGCTGACGGAAGAGAGCACACAAAGCTGATCAAGGCCCGATAAGCTGGCAACGAACCTTCGATAGGCTGCTCGGGGAATGGTGAAGTCGTTTGAAATTTGGAGCAGCAGACCTTTCCTGAAAATTCGTGGAGCGGGATCATTATGAGGAGGACTGAACCAGTCGGATCTTGAGCGGGTCGCGCTTCGCTTGACCCCTTCCTTACCTGGAAATTTATGGAGCAGGATCCGTTGCTTACCTGGAACTTTATGGAGTCGCAAACCTTTTCTGGAAATTCATGGAGCGGGATCATTATGAATGAGGACTTAAGCTGTCGGATCTTGAACGGGATCCACTCGGCAAGAGTTGTTCCTAAATACTCTTCAAGACATTGAAATTCGCAGGTTAGGAAGGGGTCAAGCGAAGCACGACCCCGCTAAAGATCCGACAGGTTCAACGGTCACTCGTAAACGATCGGTCAAGTCTGATCTGTCTTCAACTGAGTTGCGCGACGTCATGGCGCGTCTCCTCGCGATCATTCCCAACACTCGGCACTCATTTGTGTTGACTGATGATGGCGCGCGATACCTTCATTGTCGACAAAGCGAGCGCGATCTGTTCGAGTTGGGGGTATTACCTTTTGAATTTGGACGGCGTCTACTCTCAATGTTTCATTGCGTGTGCAATTGCTGCTTCGGCTAAGGGCGCCATTATCGCGTAACCCTTCGCATTCGGATGCAAACCATCCTCACTCAACTCATCTTTCAGAAAACCCTTCTCGTCCGCCATAGCCGAATAATAATCGAGATATCTCAACTTATTTTTTGTCGCGTAATTCTTCATCCAGTCGTTCAACGCTTTGATTTTCTCCGGCGGTCGTTGTGTGCTGCGAATAATGGGCTGGCCATCTCGCATTTCGTAATCGCTGATCGGAAGAATCGATGCAAACACCATGATGATCGAGTTTGCTTTGGCCAGTTCAGCCATGGACATGAGATTGTCTTCAATTGCTTCCAGACTCACTGGTCCGGTGTTCCCGGCAATGTCGTTTGTTCCGGCAAGGATCAGAACCACTTTCGGTCGCAATGCAATTACGTCAGGCCGAAATCGGACCAGCATCTGCGGAGTTGTTTGGCCGCTGATGCCCCGATCTATATACGCCTTGCCTGGAAAAAACCCGCCGAACCTTGGATCGTCCCATGAATCTGTGATGGAATCACCCATGAACACAACCCGCGCTTCGTTGCTAGCGGGTGTAATAATTTTCGTGTTTGCCTCATGGTACCGGCCTAGTGCCGGCCAATCGTTGAGGGTCGTTTCTGCTCGCCTTAGCTGTTCCTGAGTGTCGACGCAATCATTCGCAGCCTTTTGGGCCATTGCAGTTCCGAGACTAACCACCACGGTTGCGAGTGCAACTATTACTTTATTTGTCGTCATCATCCTCAATTCCCTTCACCAGCGATCGCTGCGTGAATCACTGATTACAGTGTCCATGATCAAGTTTGGTGAGCCGGTGCCGCCGGCCGGCCTCATCACTGCAACGCAGTCAAACATTCGAGATAGCTGGGGCAAGTACGAACTGCTTGTCAAGACATTGCCAGTACCGGATGTGCCGCCAATTCCGACTGCGGTTTCTGCCATAGAATTCAACTGGTCCATGAGGCAGGGGCGCCTTTTTCGGCTGCTTCTCAAGAGCTAGTGAAATCGTATATGCCAGACAAAGTTATTCCATTATGGAATGGACAACGCGCTTAGTACAGAGGTGAGCGGTCTGACAAAGCTCGTCGATCATCCATTCAACTCTTTCGATTGCGGGAGCCTAATACCGCTTGGCTAGCGAAAATTCAGGGCTATGTTATAGCGCGACTCACGTGGCTATTGATAAACAGGATCTCGCGTCTAAATCGACAAACTCAACCGCTGGCGCTTTCATGTGTCCACGGCTAAACTGTGCGGGATATACATTCTCGGGACTGGCTAGAGCCCAAAGTCAGAAAATTACAGGCCGGAATTCAACTGATCCACCCACTTACTTGATTGGTAATAAATGATGCTTGGCCGGGTACTGACCGGGTTGGTCGGTGAAAGTTTATAAAGAGTACTAACAACTTGACCTTTCAATCGGCTCGACCTGCGACACCGCGTCAAAAAAGATGAAGCAATTGATTTCAAACCTGCGTATGGTTTGAAAATCATTCGACACCTTCTGGTACAGCTTACATTCGTGAATCTCCTGGTCTGTGCTACCCATCTTCAATAAAAAGGAGTCAGAGCTATGTCCAAACCCTCGAAATTGGCCCACGTGGTCTATATGACCAAACGCTTCGATGAAATGATTTCCTGGTATCAAAGCGTATTCGAAGCAAAGGTGCAATATCAAACTCCTGCCTTTGCTTTTCTCACGTATGATGATGAACATCACCGTTTCGCCTTTGCGAACATGGCGGTGATCAGCCCAAATGGCGAGGAGACGAACGCAGTATCAAAAATCGGTGTAAACCACGTCGGATACACCTTTGCGGATGTTGGAGAACTCCTCAACAACTACGATCGTCTTAAGCAACTCGGAATCAATCCATACTGGGGCGTTCATCATGGCGTAACGCTTTCCGTCTACTACCAGGACCCTGACGGAAATCGAATGGAGTTTCAGGTTGATTGTTGTGCAAATGCGGACGAGGCACACACGTACATGCACAGCGAGGCGTTCGCCGTCAATCCAATCGGCGTTGACATCGATCCTGATGCACTGCTTGCTCAGTACCGAAGCGGTGTTTCCGCGGCGGCGTTGCTCATTCAGCCTGAAGGACCACCTTCTTTAATTCCAGCGGCACACGGTCTCTCTTAATTCGCTTATCAGTTTCATCGGGCATCGAAGGAAGACTAAATGGGTGGAATCGGTAAAACTTCCCAATGATGAATCGTCGAGATTTCAACTTGAATTTACTGACAGCTGTTCCTGCGTTCGCCTTCCGACCTATGCAATTGCCTGCTCAACTTCGTGTGGAGGGCGGCCGCCTCAACGCTCACCTTAATGAGCTCGCGCAGTTTGGCAGAGGCCCCAACGGCGGAACGAGTCGCGTCGCATATTCGGACCTTGATCTGCAGGCGCGTGAATATGTGATGAAGCTGATGCGCGAGGCAACGCTTGGAGTCAGCATCGACGCAGCGGGCAACATCATCGGCCGGTGTGCCGGTACCAACATGACACTAAGGCCGTTGATGATTGGATCACACATCGACTCAGTGCCGAATGGTGGGAGTTATGACGGCCAGGTAGGTTCCGTTGGCGCGATCGAGGTAGCACAGACGCTTGCCGAACATCACGTCAGTCTCAAGCACTCGGTCGAGGTTGTGATCTTTGAAAATGAAGAAGGCGGTACCATTGGAAGTGCGGCAATTGCAAGAGGGTTGACGGTCAAGGATTTGGATGTAGTGACAAATAGTAAGAAGACCATACGCGAAGGAATTAAATTCATTGGGGGCAATCCCGATCAACTTAGGGGCGCAGTGCGAAAGAAAGGAGACCTCGCGGCTTACCTTGAACTGCACATTGAACAGGGTGGAATACTTGAGGCTGAGAAAATCGACATCGGAGTTGTTGAAGGAATTGTAGGCGTGTACTGGTGGGATGTGACTGTTGAAGGTTTTGCCAATCATGCCGGGACGACACCGATGAACCAGCGGCATGATGCACTGTTGGCTGCAGCGAAATATATTGACGCGGTCAATCGTGTGGTCAGGTCGATTCCTGGACGACAGGTCGGAACAGTCGGAAAAATCCAGGCATTCCCGGGTGCGTACAATGTGATTCCTGGGAAGGTGATTACGAGTCTTGGATTGAGAGATCTCGATGCAGCAAAAGTGCAGATGATGTTTGAAAGAATTCAGACCGAAGTACGTCAGATTGAAGTGGCCACAGGAACGACGTTTGAGTTCAAGCAGGTCAATATGTCGGAACCTGCACCAACCGATCCTCGCTTTCGCAATGTAATTGATGCAACAGCGAAACAGTTAGGATTGACCACCAGATTAATGCCGAGCGGTGCGGGTCACGATGCACAGGAGATAGCCCGATTATGTCCTGTTGGGATGATCTTCATTCCGAGTCGTTCAGGTATCAGTCACAGTCCGAAAGAGTTTTCGGCGCCTGAAGATATTACCCATGGCGTGAACGTTCTGCTGCAATCGCTTCTTAAAGTGGATGAATTGGTCGGCTGAGGAAGCATGCCACTCATTACTTGAATTACGCATCAGAAGAGCCTTGACCATCCTACCTTATGTGGCTTCTCCTTTTTGCGCTCTTCGATCTCTGTGTAATCTGTGCCTATCGGAAGCTGTCGGTTGCGCTTACGAGTGCATCGGCGATCCCGGGCTCAGTTGCTGCATGTCCGGCATTCCCAACGATGTTGAGTTTCGCTTCGGGCCACGCTCGATGCAGCTCCCATGCGTTCATGACAGGACAAACAATGTCGTAACGTCCGTGCACAAGCACGGCGGGTATATTGCGAATACGATGAACGTTCTCCAGTAGGTAGTTGTCCGTTTCAAAGAAGCAGTTGTTCACAAAGTAATGACATTCGATGCGTGCCAGCGCTAGCGCCAATTGAGGTTCACTGAAGTCGTCGATCAACTGTTGATCCGGTAAAAGCTTCAACGCGCTCGCCTCCCATACGGACCACGCTCGCGCAGCCTCGAGTCGAACTGACAGCTCATCACTTGTAAGTCGCCCGTAATACGCTTCAATCATTTTGCTCCGCTCGGCATCGGGTATAACGCTCACATACTCTTCCCAGTTATCGGGGAAAATCGCACTCGCGCCATCGCTATTTTCATAGAACCAGCGCAGCTCTCTTGGCCTGCATAGAAATATGCCACGCAGAACCAGCTCACTAACTCTATTGGGATGGGTTTCGGCATATGCCAGCGCAAGAGTGCTGCCCCACGAACCGCCAAATACGAGCCACTTGCCGATACCGAAATGTTCGCGTAACCGTTCGATATCGCTGACAAGGTCCCATGTCGTATTGTCCTCGAGTGAAGCATGTGGAAGGCTTCGACCCGCGCCGCGTTGATCGAACAGAATTACGCGATACGCATTAGGATCGAAGAAACGACGATAATCCGGAATCAATCCCGCACCAGGTCCACCGTGTAGAAACACAACGGGCTTCCCTGCTGGATTTCCACACTGCTCGTAATACAGTTCGTGCACAGGCGAGACTTTAAAATGGCCATTATCGTAAGGCTCGATAGGATCGTAGAGAGTTGTCATGGATTCGATAGTAGTACATCTTGATAAATAAGTTCGACAATTATCTCAGGAGTTCCGAAGAGGCAGGATTTACCGAAAGTCTGTACCTGATAGAAAAGTGAAATCTGTCAACATGGAGATAGTCGGGTTGAAGGCTTACCGAACATTAGTATCGTATTTAGTTGAGTCCGAGGGGTGCTTGATTTAGTCTCTGTCGCGAACATTACGAAAATTCAGATTTAATGAATAACGAGCTGTCGGAAAACTCTACGCTGTCGCACTACCGAATCATTTCCAAGCTGGGGGCCGGCGGGATGGGTGAAGTCTATCTCGCACAAGACCTGAAGTTAGATCGGAAGGTTGCGCTCAAAATTCTGCCGTCTGAAGTTGCGGCAGACGAAAGCCGAATGCGCCGCTTCGTTCAGGAGGCAAGGTCTGCATCAGCGCTGAACCATCCGAACATCATCACCATTCACGAAATAGACGAAACGGAATCCCATAACTTTATAGCCACAGAGTTCATTGAAGGTGAAACCTTGCGGGAACGTATTCGCAGAGGCCCAATCACAATCAGCGAAGTGCTCGATGTGGCAACACAGGTAGCAGGTGCTCTCTCTGCCGCGCATGCGGCAGGTATTATCCATCGTGATATCAAGCCAGAGAACATCATGTTGCGCCACGATGGAATCGTGAAAGTTCTCGACTTCGGACTTGCAAAGCTCAGCGAACAAGTAACCGGCGTGGTTGATACAGAAGCAGCGACTCTTGCTGTGGCGAAAACGGACGCGGGAGCGGTGCTCGGCACCACTAACTATATGTCACCCGAGCAAGCGCGGGGTCTTCAGGTGGACTCTCGAACTGACATATTTAGCCTGGGCGCTTCCATTTACGAGACGATCGCGGGGCACTTGCCATTCGAAGGCAGAAACCCTAACGAAACTCTTGCGTCTATTCTGAATGATAAAGAGGCGCCTCCGCTGGCTCGTTACGCTACCTCGGTACCACCGGAATTGGAACGCATCGTTGCAAAAGCTTTGCGGAAGTCGCGCGACGAACGCTACCAGACAACTAAAGACTTGCTTTTAGATCTGAAGGCGTTATGGCGGGAACTCGAGTTTCAGGCCACGCTCGAGCGGAGCTTCAACCAAAAGGAAACCGCTGTGGCAACCGCTGCTCAAGCAACGGTCGATACCTCTCAAGAAAGATATAAGACTCCGCGCCGGATTAACAGGCGCAGCGCTGTAGTGATCATCTCGATTCTGATTTTGGCGGTGGCAGTTGTTGGCTTCGGAATTTTTTCGCGTGCGATAAAAACTGGCAGTGCAATCGAATCGGTTGCCGTACTCCCGTTCGAAAATCAGAATCAGGATCCGAACACCGATTACCTGTCAGATGGAGTAACGGAGAGCATCATTAATAGCCTCACGCAACTGCCTGATCTCAAAGTAATCGCCCGCAGTTCGGTGTTCCGTTACAAAGGCCAGCAGACGGATCCATTTGCCGCAGGTAAGGAACTAGGTGTTCAGGCGGTACTTACGGGTCGCATCATGCAGCGTAATGACGATCTGACGATCAGTACTGAATTGCTTGACGTGAGAGATAACAAACAGCTCTGGGGCGAGCACTACAATCGCAAATTCGCCGATCTCCTGGGCGTGCAGCGTGACATAGCGAGCGAAATAACTAGCAATCTTCGTCTCAGACTTAGTGGTGGTGATACCAGCCGCGTCACCAAACATTACACAGATGACACAGAAGCTTATCAGTTGTACTTGAAAGGCCGCTTCTTCATAAACAAGCGAACGCAAGCGGACCTAATGAAAGCCATCGATTACTTCCACCAGGCAATCGCGAAGGATTCAAACAATGCACTCGCCTACACTGGGCTCTCAGACGCGTATACCGCATTAGTGTTTCCCCTTAGTGCGGTTGCACCACAAGAGGCCATGCCGAAAGCGAAGGACGCAGCCATGCAAGCACTGGCGATTGATAATACGCTGGGCGAAGCTCACAACTCCCTCGCGTACGAAAAGTTTTTTTACGAATGGGACGGCGCGGGTGCAGAGCAAGAGTTCAAACGCGCTATAGAGCTAAATTCTAACAGCGCTGATGCCCATCATGGATACTCTCATTACCTGATGTCGCACCATCGGATCGACGAGTCATTTGTCGAGAGTAAACGCGCGCAGGAACTCAGTCCTATCGATCTGATTATCACGATACACCTGGGTTGGCACTATCTCTATGCACGCCAATATAACGAAGCGATCGAGCAGCTCAACAAGGTCATCGAGATGGATCAAAATTATGCCCAGGCCTATCCCTGGTTGGGGCTTGCGTACGAGCAGCAGAAAAGATATCCGGAGGCGATCAGCGCTTTTGAGAAAGCAACAGAGCTCTTTCCGGGCGGCAGCACTCAAGCGGCAGCCGACTTGGCACATGCGTATGCAGTCTCGGGAAAGAAAACCGAAGCATTGAAGATCCTTGCGGACTTACAGAGAGTTGGGACTGATAAATACGTATCGGAATATCACATTGCTGTAATCTACGCCGGACTCGGTCAAAAGGACGAGGCATTCAACTGGCTCGAAAAAGCCTATGCCGAACGGTCGGAGTGGATGGTGAATCTGTCAGTCGATCAAAGATTCGATGACCTCCACTCCGATCCCCGTTTCAAGGCGTTGGTGCGCCGAGTCGGCTTACCCGAATTCTGACGACACCTGCCGAGAAGCACCATGCCTGTAGGCTCTGCTATCGCAGACACAATTCCACCAATTTGGAGCTAATTTACTTGGACTGGCGGGCCTGGTTCGGAAGCGTTGGCGAAGTTAACTCGCGGCTTTGCAACATGCTCTCTCGTGCTCGAGTATTAGAGGAATGGCCAACCCGGGCCAACCGCAAATTTAAGAGAACGTGTTCGAGCGAACGACTGTTATGGAGCTCACGGCGAATGCGGGTAAAGCAACTTTTAAATCAAACGATCGCCTTCAAATGAAACTGAGTCCTGCCGGTAATGGCAGCCACGACTCTGCCGGTTGTGTTGCGCGGCTTGAGCAATAATCAATGCCACTTCTACGGCGTTGCGCAAACCGATCAAGCCGTCTGAAAGTTTCGTTGTGCGATAGAACGTTTCAATCTCGTTCCATAGATGTCGCAACTCGCGAATCGAACGCGATAGCCGATCGCCGCTGCGAACAAGCCCTACGTAGTGCCACATAATGTTCTGAATGGTTTGCATGTCGCCCTGGATCAGAGCTGGGTCGGGTTCAGCTATGAGTCCGCTCTCGTCCCATGGAGGAATGTCGTCGAAACCAGGTGTTTCGAGCAGCTGAGATGCCGAAAGTAAATCTTCTATCCGCTGCGCAGCCCTGCTTCCCCACACCAGCCCTTCGAGCAACGACGTTGAAGCAAGCCGATTCGCACCATGGACGCCGGTGCAACTGATCTCACCTACCGCATATAGGTTCTCAATGTTGGAACGACCATGTTCATCAACCAGCACTCCGCCACAAAAATAATGCGCAGCGGGTACTACAGGGATCGCTTCTCGCGTGATGTCGATACCTGCTTTCAAACATTCGGAATAGATGTGAGGAAACCTCCCTGGAATATTAGCTGCAGACATGTGCGACCCGATATCCAGGAGCACATACGAGTAGCCGTGCGTCTCCATCTCATGATGTATCGCTCGAGCTACAACATCGCGCGGGGCGAGGTCTTTCCATTGCGGCGAATAATCGGCCATAAAAGCACGGCCGTCGGGTGTCAGTAATACACCACCTTCTCCACGCACAGCCTCGCTAATCAGCAATCCTTCGGCAGCGGGCGCAGCCAAAGCGGTTGGGTGAAACTGGACATACTCCGCATTAGCAATGCGTCCTCCTGCGCGATGTGCCATTGCCAACCCATCACCGCGTGCTCCGTGAGGATTGGTAGTATTGCGATAGATGCGGCCCAGCCCTCCGGTGGCGAGCACTGTTGTGTTTGCCAGATAACGATGAACTTTCTTTTCGACGCGATTGAAAAGGTAAGCTCCGTAGCAGCGAATAGGCCGATAATTGTCCAGCGGGTCTCTGGAATGGTGAGGGAATGTGATCAGGTCCACAGCCGTTGATGCAGACTCGATTACAATATTGGGAGCCCGCCTCAGTGCAGCGACCAGGCCTGACATGATTGCCTGTCACGAAGTGTCGCCGACGTGAAGAATGCGACGGCGCGAGTGCGCGGCCTCCTGCCCCCAGACAGGCTTCCCATCTTCGGTTCGATCAAAGTGAACTGCGGCCACCTCCTCCAGTATTTCATGGAGGAGCGGCGGACCTTCTTCAGCGAGGATTCTCGCTGCCGTTGGAGAACTTACGCCAGCACCTGCCGCCACGATATCCGTTAACAACAGTTCTGAATTATCGTCAGGGCCGCGGCCTATAATTCCACCCTGAGCGTAACGAGTGTTGGATTCGTGAACGTCGGTGGCTCGAGTGACCACCGTAATTCGACGTTGAGGATTGCGTGCGAGTCGCAAGGCGGCAGTGGCGCCCGCTATACCGCAACCGATAATCAGGACTTCGGTTTCTGCCAATTTGGATCTCAGGCCTTTGGGCTGGGGTGTTGAACCTTGGATGAAGCGTCAAAGAGCAAAGGCCATCAAAGAATCAACCGATTTCCAGCATACGTCGAACCGAGGCATACGCACGTTTTCGAATTTGCTCATCGATTTCGATCACATATTGATCTTTTCTCAGCGCCTCGAGCGTGTCCTCTAAAGTGATCTGGTTCATGTGAGGACAACGAACGCTGCAAAAACGCAGCATCTGTTTCTCAGGATTAGCGGCAGCTACATTGTCTCCCATCGCACATTCGGTCAGTAACAGATACCGAGGCGCTGTCGTTTGGGCCACAAAGTTGATCATCGCATTCGTACTTCCTGAGAAGTCGGAAGCTGCAACAACCTCCGGACTGCACTCCGGATGCGCCAGCACAACCACGCCGGGAAATTGTTTGCGCGCATTTTCGATATCTAAAACGCTAAATTTTTCATGCACTTCACAACGTCCCCGCCAGCCCACCATCTGGTAATCGAGATCTGCGGTGAACCGTTCGCCAGGGTCACGGGTTGGAAAGATGATATGGCGGCCGGTTTCTCGCGCGACATTGCGAGCGAGGTACTCATCCGGGAGAAATATGACGGTATCGGTACCGAGTGATTCAATGACAGCAACAGCATTTCCGGAGGTACAGCAAAGGTCAGATTCGGCTTTCACGTCGGCGTACGTATTGATGTACGAAACCACGGGAACCCCGGGGAACTTCTGTTTTAATTCACGGACATCGGCAGCAGTGATGCTGGCGGCGAGTGAACATCCGGCTTTCTCGGAAGGCAGCAACACCTTCTTGCTCGGGTTAAGTATTTTGGCAGTTTCCGCCATGAACCTAACGCCACAAAACACAATAACATCTTTGTCCGTTTGAGCGGCTTTGCGGGCGAGATCCAGTGAATCCCCCACGAAATCAGGAATCGAATGAAACAATGCCGGCTCCATATAGTTATGGCCGAGAATAAGGGCGTTCTTTTCGCGCTTCAGCTCGTTGATCTCGGCTGCCACTTCGGCTTTGAAGCGTAATTCAAAATCCGGCACGGTGTCAGAAAGAAGTCCGCTCAGCTTTTCGTACATTTCACTGGTTGTTGTTTCAGTAATGCTCATCAATATGCTTTCAAGCTCCTCCGTGTACTTAGTTGTTATTTGTTACTCAAGAGTTTTCTGCAGGCTCAAATCAAAAACTCTTGGGGAATGCGTCAGTTCGCCCACGGAGATAAAGTCCACACCCGTATCCGCAACGTCTCTCACTGTTTGCAATGTAATGTTTCCCGAGGCTTCCAGTTTGGCCCTTCCGGCGACATTACCAACGGCCGACCTCATCGTGTATGACGGCATATTATCCAGCAGGATTCGTTCTACTCCCAGGCCCAAGGCTTCGTCTACGTCGGCAAGCGTACGCGCTTCCACTTCTATCTCGAGTGACGTACCGGTTGATCGCACCCGGTGAACGGCAGCAGTGACGGACCCCGCGAAATCAATGTGATTGTCTTTTATCAACACCATATCAAACAACCCCGCGCGATGGTTCTGACCGCCTCCGAGGCGCACCGCCAGCTTATCTAATGCACGTAAGCCCGGAGCCGTTTTTCGAGTGTCAAGAATAACGGCCCGTGTATGCGCGACCGCATTGACGAATTCACGGGTAAGCGTCGCAATCCCTGACATGCGACCGAGGAAGTTCAGCGCCGTGCGTTCGGCTGTTAACAAAGCTCGCCCGGAACCCTTCACATCTGCGACAACTTGTCCCGCGGTGACCAATGTCCCCTCTTCTACTTTAGCGTCAAGATTCATCCCGGCGTCGAGTTGTTGAAAGACCAAACGAGAGATCTCTATCCCGGCGATTACGCCAGCCTGTTTAGCGATAATTTTGCCCTGAAGAAAAGCACCGTCCGGCAAGATGCTGTTCGTGGTTACATCACCCGATCCGATGTCTTCCGCAAGTGCACGTTCGATGCAAAGTAGAATTTCGGGTGAGTACATATCGAGGATTTATAAAAGCAGGTGATTTACAAATCCTATCTGGTAAATCATCAAAACTCCAAGACTCAGACTCAATACAGCTGCTGTGCAACGCACGGCGAGATTAACTCTCGAAAATCGCTGCACGGTCAATCGTGCCGGCAGTGCAAGCAGAGTGCTTAGAATCATCATGCCGCCAATTGATCCGAGACCAAACAACGCAATATACAGCAACGCTTCGATAGCTGATGAAATCGTTGTGAGTACCAGCAGAATCAAAGCTGCGCTTCCGGCGAGGCCGTGGACACCACCAATGATCAAAGGACGCAAGCCAGAATGGAGCTCGTGATGGGTGTTCGCTGGATCGGGTGTGTTATTCCCGTGAACATGTGGATGCGCATGCATGTGTCCGCCATGCTCATGTACGTGCATATGAACGTGTCCACCTCGCGCGAGCTTACGTAACGCGTTTGCACCTAAAGCGACAAGCATGATCGCAACAACAAATTCCAGCGACTGTTTCAGTAGTTCTGTGATTTGCAGATGAAGAAAAATCACGAGAATACCGGCCATCATCAATGAAATCGTGTGGCCCACGCCCCACAAAACCCCAATGAACAACGAACTCAGCAAACTGCGCCGCTCGGATGTGAGCGTTGCAACCGCCGCAAGGTGGTCAGCGTCGACAGCATGCTTGAGTCCCAAAACGAAACCCAGGCCGAGTATTGAAATCAGGGAAAGTTGTTCCATCAGTTGAAACCCGATTGTTTTCGTTCTTTGAATCGAACCCCGTATGATACAGAGGACTACTGAAAGCTCAAACTACACCAGAGCCATAGGTAACGGAGCTATTTCAACGTTGGAGGTAATTGATCGCGACAGAGTGGCAAGGGGCCCGGTCGCGGCAGAAAGAGCATACCTGATGGATCTCAAAATTCCAGACTTGTGACTGGGCATTTTGACAATCTACTTTCAGAACAAATCTCTGAAAACGGCGTCACTGCAGACCAAATCGCCGCCGATATTCGGCCGACGCAATGAAAGCTTTCACCATTTCTGCATTCACAAAGTTTCCGCCAAACTGGTCCAGTTTCGTTAACCAGAAATTGTAGCCGCTGAAATCTCCATCTGGAGCACTGTTAGGGTTTCGCCGCAAGTACCCAAAGTATTCCATCAGCACAAACGCTCGGCTGAACTCCAGCTGAGTGAAACTTGTGTTGTCGACAACTCGTCGCAAGGCTCTTGCTCGGGCCTGATCGTCGCCGGTGTTTCCGGCACCAGCAAACTCATCTACGGCTGCATTGCGCTCCTCGGTCGTTGGCACCACTCCGGTGTTTGCATAGAGCGCGTCAATGAATTGTGCAGGTGATAACGACATTGGGTACGCAACAGTAAATCTTGAGCGCGATACGAAGGTCGTTGCGAACAGCTGTTTGTTGGTTTCCAGCCGTTGCTCCCAACCAGCCGCGCCAACAACAAGGCCCTGGCTGATTTGCTGAGTGTCAGGAAGAGATTCATTTATCGTCAAAGGCACAGGAGACCCCGATATATTCCCATACGCGGCCTTATACATTCGATAGACCAGATAACCAGTCTGCTGAAATTCTATAGACAAGAAAAATGCTGCGGAGACATTAATCCGCTTCAACTCAGTACACTCTGCGTTAGCGGCGCATTGTGTGATTTCGTTCGTCCAGAAATCGAATCCACCCTGATCAGGCTCGCGATTCAGGAAGTCGAGATAATGCTGCCGGACAAAAAAAGCAGCGTCGTCAATCGGATTCACAGGTCCAGTAGCGCCGTCGTTATCAATAATCGTGACGGTGGAACTGTTCGGCGATCCGATGTTTGCGCCGTTGGATCCCGTTAAAGTGAGGGCAAAACTTTCATTGCCCTCTGCGTACCCATCGTCGGTAATAGGGATTGCGATGTTCTTGCTGGTTTCGCCTGCTGCGAAAACAATAGAGCCGATGGTGGTTAAGTAATCACAGCGACCCGACGCCGCACCATTTACCACGTTACAATTGTTCGTTCCTGCAGTGTCGGTTGTAGTGAAGGTGACACTCGCTTGTGCGCTTGTGTTTCCAATACGGTTGACTGTGATCGAAATATTCCCCTGGCCCTCGTTCGCAACGTATTTAGTGGCTTGAAACTGAATAGTGCTGGCCGACGCCGATGAGGCAAACTGCCCGCGTATTTCTCCATTAGTGAAGTTGCTGCTGTGTACGTTTATGTACCACAGCCCGTTTTTCAAATCTGCGGCCTGCCCAGGAAGAAGGGTGATCTCAAAGTCATTAACCTGACCTGCAGGCAAAGGAAACAACACGGGAGCGCTAACTCCTGCCGGTGCCGGACCATGTATGTGAGCGGCAGTTTGCGAACTGGACAAATCGCTGAAATTCAGTGAAACACGAGCTGTCTTCTCGTCGGGAGCCAATAGCAGGGTTGCTGAGCCTGTTGCGATTGAATTGTTTGAAGGTACTTCGTGTGATCCGTCCAGAGAAGCGACAAACAGGAGACTGGGTTTAGGTTTGATCTCATAGACTGCTCCGTTAGAAAGGGAAACTACAAATACATTTCCATTAGGAGCGGTCTGAATGTCTGTGGTTATTCCGAAGTCCTGTCCAATGACGAGCGTTTCACTTTCAGTTTGATCGAACTTGTCAACATTGTCCGCCACTCGATCAGTTAGCCGTGGATCCGCAAAGGAAAAATGTTGACGATCGCTATTGAATCGAAACCGAAACAGGTAACCGTTCAATAAAGTTGTCCGCGACGCGCCCACGAGTAGATCGCCTTCGTACTGCGGGCCCAGTCCCCTTCCCTGTACGAAGCCGATTGGGGAGGGGGCAACAGCATATCTCCAGCTAAACTCGGGATCGATATACTCGGCACCGGGAACCATGAACATACGCGCCAATGCTTGCTGTGGCGTGGGGGCGATGTTAGTCGGCGGCCAGCGAAGTTGTTGCAGATTACCTGCTCCATACGTCGATTCGATACTCCTGAATTCGTTGACGCGGCTCAATGGGCCCATCACCTGGATCCAGCCGCCATTAAATCCCGGCACGACGTGGTTGATTTCGTCAAATGCGTCATCGCCGTTCTCTTGTGTCCAAAGACTGCCCGTCAGTGGGTCGACTGCCATTCCGAAACTGTTTCGTATGCCGTAGGCAAACACCTTCTTAATATTTGCCGCAGCAGCGCCCGTCAAACTGGTCGTCGCATTAAAAAACGGGTTATCTATAGGCGTCGAGCCGTCGTCGTTCAACCGCAATATGACTCCAGTCATGTGTGCGTCATCCGGCTCTGGTCCGCCAAACTGATCGTCGGGAACTGGACCACCGCTGGGTAGATTCTGGAGAAAACCGCGCCGGCCATTATCACCAAAAATAATGTACAGTTTTTCGTCGATGCCGAAGCGAAGCACACCACCATTGTGATTGCCCCGTGCCGATTGCCCGGCGTCAGACTGTAGGGCCCGTAGTCGAATCAGGTTTTTATCGAACGTAAGAGACGATCCATTCCACACGTACCGGTCAACCCGATTACCAAGTATGGCTATGTCGTCAACATTGCCACTATCAGCGCCAGTGCTACTTTCCGTCCAGTAGAGATAAACAAATCCGTTTTGCGTAAAATTTGGATGCAGTGCGATTCCAAGCAGTCCTCGTTCTGAGAATCCGTTCACGGGAAGATCCAAAACAGTGCTTTGGATTGCTCCGTTAACAATCCGCAAGACCCGGCCCGTCGTTCTCTCCAAAACGAAAAAATCGTTTGTTCCAATGAACACCATGCTTGTGGGCTGATTCAAACCGGTAATTACTGTACTGACGGTTAGATTGGGATCTGTCATTGACGGCGTTACCGCAGCGCCCTGGATGAACGTGGTAATCGAGGCAGAGTTGTTTGAGGGATCGAAGTCAGTCTCTGTACCGCCAATCGCGGCACTGTTAACAACCTGACCGGTTGCAGTCGGAGTTACGTTGATTGTAATGATTGCAGTCGATCCAGCTGTCATACTCCCGACCGAGCAGGTCACAGGGCCGGCTCCATTGCACGATCCTTGTGTCGTGACTACCGAACCGAAATTAACGCCCGAAGGAAGTGTATCGGTGACAGTTACATTGGTGGCGGTAGCTGGGCCGTTGTTGGTCGCAGTAATGCGATAGGTTAAGGGTGCACTAACTTGTCCGGGATTTGGTGATGCAGTTTTGGTAACCATCAAATCGGCACTCGCCGGACTGACTACATTCATGGTTACGGGCGCAGTATGTGTGATAGATCCTGATTGGCCGTTCACGTTAATTGAGTGAGCACCGAGCGGTGTACCTGCCGTAGAAGTCAGGGTCAGTGTTGCTGTTGTCGAATTTGCGTCGCTCAGCGTTACAGATGTCGGCACAAAATCAGCGCTGACGCCTGCAGGTAATCCAGTCGCATTCAGATTGACTGTTCCTGTGAACCCGGCGAACGGAGTCAGTGTCAATGAGTATTGGGCAGAACCACCCGAAACAACGTTTCGAGACGCTGGAATAACATTCAGTGCAAAATCAAGTGTCGTTGAAGCTGGCACAGAAGCGACAAAGGTCCTGTAGATATAATCTCCAGACGTGTTGCCGTCGTTGTTCGCTTGGTTACCGGCCGCGTAGAACGTAATTGGACCAACATCTGTTGAAGGAGCAGTCCAGTTGAAGGTCCAGGTTGCACCATTCTGTTGTCCAACAAATGTTCCGGCTGAAGTGTGTTCGATGTACTGCCTGGCATTGCCCGGGCCGGCGTTATCCAGCACCTGCGTCAAACCGTCAACGTTGTCCAGCTCTCCTGCTTTTTCGTCGGAACCATCGAGGACAGTCAATTCAAAGCCCCATCGACGTCTCGTCAAATCGGGGTTCGCATGGGTAACAGTTATTGAGTAGGTCTGGCCTGGCGTGTAGGTCAAGGGCGCATTGATACTAATGTGACCCGTTCCGGCATCCGGAGGAACATGACACTCCGCACATGCTTCAGCGACTTCACCCGGAGCTCCTGTGTAACCGGCAGGTGGACCGGCGGAGAATGCCTCAGCCGACGGCGTGACTTTCTCTTGAGTGAGCAGAAACCCTAGCAGCCCGGCGAAAAGAGCCGGCAGTACAATCAATCGCTTTTTTGTAAAGCTGAGTTGCTTTGGACGTGCACGCATCACAACGAGCTGACTGGCGCGAGGTTGCGCGTTATTTCAACGTGCGCTGCTCAGCCATTTTCTTACACACGATAGCGCAAAGTCGCAGAGTTCAAAGTAAGACAGTTACCCAAGAAAACCGAGATTCGATGTAGAGAAGTGGCCCAGCAGCGGAAAGACGGTCGTTAAGTCCGCCGGCGAAAGACCGTACCAGGTCGCAAGCGTGGCCGCGTATTGTTCTACGGAAGTCGTGGGAATCCACCGTCCGCGCGGGGTGGAACCGCCATCGGTATCGTCTGGACCACCGAGTGCTAACGTAGGATACGTACCGTACAAAGTATGCCCAAGAACCGAGCCACCCACAATAAGATGATGATTGCCCCAGGCGTGATCGCTGCCCACCGCTGCAGCGCCTGAGCCCGCCGGTTGCAACGTACGACCAAAGTCAGACATGGTGAACAGTGTTACTTTGTCTTGTAACCCGAGCTCGACAGTTGCCGAAAAAAACGCATTGATTGCCTGACTAAGCTGCGTCAACAAATTACCCTGCCCATTTATCTGGGCCGAGTGGGTATCAAATCCGCCAAGTTGCGTGAAGAAAATCTGGCGCTTCATGTTTATCCCTGCTGTCGGATCCGTACCTGCCTTGATTAACAACGCTACTTGCTTAAGCTGGCGGCCTAAACTCGTATTCGGAAAACTTGTCGCCAATGTCGGACTTACACTGCCGAGCGCGTTGTCAGTTTGAAGAGAACTCGACCGAATGTCGCTTGCGGCCTTGATCAATTTGAACCCGTTATCAAAGGACCGCATTTCGTTGAAAGAACTCAGTCGCGAACTAATCTCAGCAGCTGTTGCTCCCGGCGCAGAATTTAAAACCAGCACGTTGGCCAATGACGTGTTGGAATCGGCGACTGCGAGTTGGCGAGTGTCTGCCCCGGTCAGGAATAGATTGATCCCGGCAATTGAAACGTTAATTGGAAAGGTCGACACACCATTCAAACTATTTGTCTTATCCGCAAGTCTCCCGCCCCAACCGGTTTGGCTCACAGAATTCGCTACCGATGTTTGAAACAACCCGACCTGGTCCGAATGTGAAAACAACTGGAGTGGCTTCTTGCCGGTGCCGTTTTGATAGGTCGTGCGCGTTAGTGGTTCAACCAGCGGTCCGATATTGCACAATACTGCAAGTTTCCCCTGATTAAAGAGGTTCTGTGCCTCCGGCATGTTTGGATGGAATCCATAAGAACCACCGCTGACCGGTGACACTGGAAGCAGACTGGCTTGAGCAATCGCGAGCTGCGCCGCGCTGCGAGCATTCGCATATTGCGCATACTGATCGAGCGACACGAGCATGTTGTTGCCGTCATTGCCTCCGTTCAGGAAAACGCAAACGAGGGCTTTGTAGTCTGTCGCGGCCTGCGGCGTTAGCGCATGAACGATACCAAAACTGTCAATACTCGAAGCCAAAGCCATGCTGCCAAGTGCGCACGCGCTATTCCGTAGAAAGTTTCTGCGTGTTTGTGCCATGGTAATTATCTCTGTATGTCGTACTGTGACGATGTAGCTGCAAGATAAACCGCGACGCGGGCGCGTTTCTGATTGCGAGTGGTGGTATTTGCGTCATTGATTGCGTTCATCGCGGTGATGAGCGAATTGCGAACCTGCGTCGACATCGTGCCGTGGAACAGAAGCGAATTAAGCGCATCCGCAATGTCGCTCGGGTTCGCAGCCAATGCTTCCAGATTCGAGAAGTCGACGGATGTGCCACGCGGTCGATCGGGACTGGAGACAACTGGAGTAGTGTTAGGTTGAATTCCCGAATAAGCCAGGGAATTGATATCGTTGGCCCGCCTCAGGGTTGTTGAGGTGGAGAGAATGCCAAACGCGGGTCCGAGTATTTTGGTCCCTGGCACCTCGTAGCTCGGCTGGTAATAGCTAAACACTGTTGCTGGTTGGAAAATTGGCTGGTCTAAGGTACCGGTGAAGTCAGTGGAAGACCGATTGCCGAGAACGCCGTCGCTGTTCTGAGTTTTATCAAACGACTTGACGTTGAATGCTCTTAGAAAGCCGTTGATGTACTGAGCGGGTTCCCGCAACTTTCCATAGTTTGGGTCAGTTTTCAGATCACCGCGCGCTTCGGGATCGAGGAGAATGGCTTGCACAACTGCCTTCAGATTACCGCGTGCATTTGTGCAGCCCTGGAGTGGGTAAAGCCCGGCACAGTCGTTATTGAATACTGTAGCGACACGTTGAACGTAGCCGCCGCTTGGATTACTCATCACGAGATGTTGAATCAGTTGCTTGCTGATGAATGGCCCAACATTCGAATGGTTAAAGATGTTGTCGAGAGCCGCAGTCAGATCTGACTGCGCACAACTCGCATTTGTTCCACTGCACGCAGCGACAACCCCTGCGTTTAAAAGTGTCTTGCTCGCCACGTCATGTGTCGTCCCACCGCGCGGGACCATCGGATCGCGCCAATTGGTTACGCCGGCGCTGATGACTGTATTGAAATTCCAACCCGTGAAGACACGGGTGAATTCGTTGACCTGTGTTTGACCGTATGCGGCGAGTGGCATTCCTTGTGAATCTAATTGCGGCGACCCATCCGGATTAAGCATGGCTGTTCCAATCGAGAAGAGCTGTAGTACTTCACGTGCGAAATTCTCGTTCGGACTCGTACGCGTGCTCAAACGCATGTCGAGAAATTCACCCATAGCAGGGGTGAGTGTTATCTCCTGTAACAAGTTGCGGTAATTTCCAAAAGCATTTCGATCGAGCGCCTGCAAATAAACCGTCACCCAGCTCGGGCGGTTGACCTCACTGGCAGCCGAAACTACCAGTATCTGGTGAAGTGCAAACGCAACTCGTTGCCGCAACTGGTCTGGGCCATAGAGAGCGTTAGAAAAGAATGTGCGCTGCACCTGGTACATCGAAAAATTGTCGCGATTGCAAACAGCCTGGTTGTAGTTTGGATCACTGCTGCTCGTAGGACACGCAGTTGCCTGATCGTCGAGTGGAAATGGCAAATCGGGATAGTTGGAACCTTTAGTCAAATTAGTTACGGGCGCGTTGAACTGTTCATTCAAGTAAGCAATGAAGCCAACCGATTTAACGTGCGCAATGTCCGCCTGCGTGGGGCCCCATGTCGTCTGTTCAAGAAAGCGTACGGCGTCTGCATCGGTGGCTGGTCCAGTGTAGGAGTCGGGAACGAGCGGAGCATCGGCAGGTGGCGGCGTTGCCGGTGCTGGTGTGGCAGCAGCTCCTGGATCATCTACGGGTCCACCACCTACGTGTCCGATCGCAACGCGGACGCGATTGCTCGCCATTCCGTGTAAATTCAAACGGAGTAGAACATCACCCACATCACCGAGGTCATCCGCCAACCTGACAATGAACATAGTGATACCGGGGAAGTTTGGCACCTGGCCCATAAATTCCACGCGCAGTGGATAAATCTTACCGCTCGAGTCCTGAGCGTCGGAGGTGAAGGCATTCGCCGCCTCGCCGGGCAACAGTTGCAGGTCCATAGCGAAGAAGCAGATTCGTGTTCGGGTGTCGGTGCTAAAAGGTACGGAGGCGGTAAGCGGGAACGGCTCCGGTTTCATGGTTACTGATTCGAACGCGATGGCACGGGTCGAACTGGATTCGCTGATCACGGTAGGCGCTTTGAGGGGTGCTGCCCACGTTGAAGTTAGTGAGCCGCTTGAAAACACGAATAGTGCGAGATAGAGCGGCGCAACCAGGAATTTCCAGCAAGAGCTCAGGGGGCTGGCAGTCATTGGGTAACTCTCCGTAGCTAATTTTTGACAGCGCGTCGAATTGCTAAAACGTGAGGCGATTGCAGCGAATTGGTTCGGTGGAGGGGCCACCCGGGCCAACTGATCCAGGTTCAACGGCAATATACCATGTTTGACATTACCCGGGTCAATACCTTAGACGACAGAGCGGAGGTTTAGGTCGAAGTATTTGTAGGGAACACGCGTGACCGCCTCGTGTGCGGCGACTGGGGAACGATACAACCGGTCATAACTACAGAACAATTGTACAGACCGTATGCCAATCTGTTCGCTACCGCTTTCGCCCGAAGCCTGCTGTTCTCTCCTCAATCTTGATAACAATCTCAAGCAAGCGGTTGTGCCCCACGCAAACTTCCGACCCAGCCCGCCATGCTGAAAGCGCTCTGGCTCGACTGTTTGACACGACTCAATCGCTTTCCTATTATCCAACCTGCTTCTTCGGCAAGCCTTCTCGCACACAAAGCCGAACCAGAAAATTCGGGGCGTGGCTCAGCCTGGTAGAGCGCACGGTTCGGGACCGTGAGGTCGGTGGTTCGAATCCACTCGCCCCGACCAAATTACTTAGGAAAAACGCCACTTCTTAGAGTGGTGTTTGTAGTTTGTGCCGTTTTTTGTGCCGTTTTCTTCTTAGCTTCGGCGCGATCGCCGCATGATCAGTGCTATATGTCCATAAAAGGGACCGTCCAAAGCCTCTCGCGTATGCTCAATATCTTCTAAGTGGCCCATCTTGCTTGCCCACCTTCCGTCGGCTACGAGTCTGGCAGTATGCGTAACTTTGCGGTGGTGCTCGTATATGGCTATCTTCTCGAATCCTTCTTCGAAATGCCATCCGTTAGTAATACGGAACCCAACACTTTCGTAGGCTCGTTGATAGTCGCGCACAGTTTCGCCACGCTGTACTCCGTTGGGCCACCATTCTCCATCATCGAACCATCGATCGTTGAGGCCTAAAGCCCAGGCGTGGCAGTTATATGACGAATCGCTAGGGCTAAGCTCAACGTGGTTTGCGGCAGTGAAATTGGGAAAGTCAGCCGTGGGAAGCTGCATGATTAGAGGTGGGCTACAACAGGTGACGTTCACGTCCCCAACGCAGCCAAGCATCGGCCATTAAGTGAAGTCTGCCGCCTACCTCATTACGGACAGGATTCTCACCAGATATTTTTTCCAACGCTATAAACCAATAATCTGGTTCTTTCTCAAGCTCGCGCAGAATTAGTGGAATTGCCGTGTGCCCCATTTGAATAATTTGCTGATAAGCCTCAAGGCGCGCCATTTGAGCAGTGGAGGACAATAATCGGCTGCTTCTCTTCCAATCTTCAACCAAAATCTGAAACCTATCGCTAGGCGTCAGTTGCTTATATATTGCTTCGTGAGCAATTTGTTGTCTTACGGATTCTTCCCTGAGCTCTCGCGCGGGCGCGGCGGCCGTACCCGGTGAACCCCACAAATTGAATTTATATGCAGAAGGCTCAAAAGCTACGGTTTCACTCATCTCATTTTTTATCCTTCTTCTGCTAGTCTAAAGTCTCTTTTAAGGTCTTCTCAAATGCCTCAATTTTCTCGCCAAGCCATTTATGAATGACTTTCGCGGTGCCATAGTTCATAACGAGGTCGGCTTCAATCTCTCGTACAATTCCCTTTCTAACAGCACGGCGTTCAGTTATCTCGTCCCCGAGTTTGCCCTCCGGTGTGATGCGCTGAAACATGGTATCAGGCAGAGGAAGCCGTTCATTAAAAACTGCCACCCGAAAGTCTCCTCGTGGCGTTACACCTCCATAGACTCCCTCAACATAAATTACGCGAAACAAGTTTCCCTTGATCAGATGAAAGGAGATCTCGCTTGGAGTTTCCTTCTCATCTGGGTTAACTGGCTCAGTGCTAGAGTTGTCGCTTACGCTCATATCGGCCATTCTCAGGTTATATCTACAGAGTCTAGAGAATCAAGAGAAACCCGCAACAGAGGTGAGATTTGGCGGATTTATTACAAATAAAGGGCGGCAAACCGCAAAGCGTGCCGCCTTGTAGGTCGTTTTCTCAAGATCGTTCAGTTTATTAACTCAGCTTGAACTGTGCCATCGTGTGCCTGAAAATTTGTGCCGTAGATTGTACCGAACAGAATGTAAGCGCATAGTTAGCTATGCTTACATTGCTCTCTGTGGGCTTAGGCGCACGGCGTAAATTGACGCCAGCGTAATACTTAATGCGCGCATTGGTATGTCAGGAGGTCGGTGGTTCGAATCCACTCGCCCCGACCAGTATTCAAGCACTTACGGCTACCTTCATCGGTGGCCGTTCTTGTTTTGTGGCAGGATTGAGGGCACAGATGGGAAGGATGCTTAGAGTGCAGCGGGGTCGCGCTGCGCTTGACCCCTTCCTCACTTGTGAATTTATGGAAGGTTACTTTTTGCTCTGCGTTGAAATTACAAGTTCGATTTTTAATTCTGCGCTAACCGTTCGCCTGAGACTCGTATAGCCTCCACCGCAGCTCGCTTTGCTGTGTCAGTTGCGTGTGTATAGCGCCGCGTAGTCTGAGGGTCGGCATGGCCCATCAGATCGGCAAGCGTCGCTTCACTGAAAGGCTTCCGCCAGCCTGGTTCTAAAACTTCACCAATTCACCTCGGCTGGATTAGGCATGAAAGCCAAATCCTTATTGAAACTGTGGCTTGGACGGACGGCTTTTAAACCATATGATGGCGCCTGACATCGACTCGAGACTCGCGTTGAGGCCTGAGCAACGAGCGGAACTGCGAAATGCGACCCCTTCGGTATTCCATTAACGTTACATTGGACGGGTGCTGCGATCATCGTGCATTTCCCGCGGACGAAGCCTTGCATCGTCACGCGGTCGAGAACCTTCGCGAGGCTGACGCCCTCCTCTTGGGCCGAGTGACTTACGAAATGATGGAGGCAGCGTTCCGGCCATCCGCGCGGACGGGAGAGAGGCCTGATTGGATGGAACCCTTCGCCCGGACGATCGACGCAGCAAAGAAGTACGTCGTGTCGAGCACTCTGGAGCGGGTCGATTGGAACGCGGAATTTGTGCGCGGAGATCTTGGGAAGGCCGTTCAGCAGCTCAAGCGCGAGTCGGGTAAGGGACTGCTCGTGGGAGGCGTAAAGCTCCCGCTGGCGCTGGCCGAGCTGGGATTAATCGATGAGTACGAATTCGTGGTGCACCCCAGGCTAGCGGGCCACGGCCCGAGGTTGTTCGCAGGCCTATCGAAGCAGGTCGACTTGAGGCTGGTAAGCCGGCTGGAGTTCGGATCGGGTGCTGTGGCAATGCGGTATGAGCCGAGAAGGTAGCCATAGGGCTCGTTACTCCATCGAAGCAACTCGGGCCAGGGCTTCCAACGTCCGGACCAACCTGATCATGTCCAGCGCATCCCGGTTAGGGTAGTTGAGCAGGTCTCGCTTGACTCGGTCTCGTTCGTACTTCGGAATCTTGTTCACGACAGAGAGGAATGCGATTGCGACGCCTCATTGGGCCAGTGTGCGTTTTGTAGAGTGAAGCGAATTAGCATCTTCCGAAGCCTTATTTATCGACTTATAAGACTCACAGTTCTCGGCTGGAAGGAGCGGCGAATGGTAGCCGAGTCTTTATCGGAACAATTAAAACGGCTGAAATTAACAGCTTCAACACGTTCGGACAAGACGCGCTACACAGACAGCTAAAAGCAGACGCCAAGTTAGCGATTGTATCGCAAGTGGAAGAGAGTGCCCCTGCGAGCTCAGAACAGCAGTTTATATCTGCCCTTGCACGTTGGTTAGCAGATCGTTCAAAAGGACGTGACGCATGGCGGAAAAGCCAAAAGCTGCCCTGCGCGTGGTTAAGCCTTTGGGCTGAGTGACGGCTTGTAAGTTTCTGCCAATATACGACCTTGACTGCTCCTCCCCCGAGCGGTAATTTGGCAATGAGAATTTCTTTAAAGTTCAAGGGGGAAGAAGTCGACTGCAATACAAACTCTGCCTACGTCTTTCAACGAGCCAAGCTCGCCACCAAGCAACAACTGTCGCGGCATCTGAACAGCTCTAGGTGCGACATCGATATGAATGCCGACCGTAACGAGCGTCCGCGACTTGGTTTAGTGTGTGTCACTGCATCGGACGCAGTGCGTTATCGCGCCATGACACGCAAGCGTCTCTTGCAGCTCGACCAGGCTGAGCAGAAAAACGCTTTACGCCTGCTGTACGCGGCTAACCTTGCGCGGCTTGACAACGCAATTGATTACTGTCACGCCCACGGCATTCGACTCTATCGTATGACCTCCTCACTTTTCCCGTTCGCCGACGACCCACTAGGGGAAGACGTCTTGGAGGAGTTCGGCGAGACAATTGCTGCGAAAGGACAGCGTGCGCTCGATTTGGGCATCCGGTTGGTGTTGCATCCCGATCAGTTCGTCGTGCTCAGTTCTGATTCACCCCAGGTCGTTGAGAACAGCATAAAGATTCTTAGTACCCACGCGCGTGTAATGGATATGCTCACACAGCCGCGTTCATGTTGGGCGGTGATTCAGATACACGGAGGTAAGAGCGGGCGCAGCGAGCAGTTGCTGAGAGTGATTCGCAAATTACCGAAAGCGATCCGCTCGCGCCTCGCACTGGAGAATGACGAATTCTCATACAGCGCTTCGGAGATTTTGGAAATCTGCCGCGCTGCTCGTGTGCCGATGGTTTTCGACGCACATCACCACGTCGTTCACGAGAAGCTAAATAGTTACGAAGATCCGAGTATCGCGGAAATACTCCGCGCCGCGGGCGAGACGTGGCCCGTTCCTGAATGGCAGGTCGTTCACATCTCGAACGGTCGTGGATTTTTCAATGACCGTAACCATAGTGATTTGATCACCGCAATGCCATCGGCTTATCGTAACGTGCCGTGGATCGAAGTCGAAGCCAAACATAAGGAGTTGGCGATCGAGAAACTCAAAATGAGTTGCTTTCAAATACAAGAGGAAAAAGTTGAATTAAAGGCAGGATGAAGAATGCGCGCTTCTCGCCTGTCTGAAAGGTAGCCAAATGGCGATTCAACCGGACGCCGTTCTTGACCCTACGCCGACCCTTGACGCCGCGCGCCGCGCGTTCGGCGCTTTTGTCGACCTTCTCTCGCGCGACGCACGAGCCGTGGCTTTACACGATTCCGACGCCGATGGCGTGACGGCAGGCGTGGTGTGGCAGTACTCCTTCAAGCGTGCCGGTTTCGCGCAAGCCCTCCGCGTAACGCCCGACCGTGAGCGCAATGCGTGGACAAAGGCGAACAAGGACCGCGTACGTGCCTGTGCGCCGGAAAGCCTTTTCGTCCTTGACCTCGGCAGTGGACCGCAGCCGATCATTGACAATTTGCCGACGTGCTTTATTGACCATCATCGCCCGGAGGGCGTGCCGCCTGAGGCGACTCTCATTAGTGCCTACTCTTGGCAACCAATTCCAAACACTTCGCTCCTCGTTTGGAAACTCTGCGCAACAATCACGGACACATCCGACCTCGACTGGATCGCGGCTATAGGTACTCTGAGCGATCTTGGTGACAACGCTCCGTTCGACTTGTTGGCTACCGCCAAACGTAAGTACAAATCTAAGTATCTTAAGGAAGCGACCGTGCTCATCAATGCCGCTCGGCGAAGCAGCATTTACGATCCAGAAGCGGCGGCGCGGGCACTTCTCCAGCACGCGAATCCGCGCGCCCTTGTCAATTCAGATGCCGACGAAGTTCAGCAATTGCGACTTGCGCGCGAAGAGGTGAAGGCAGCGATGAATGAGGCGAAGAAAGCCGCTCCTGTATTTGCAGGCAGCGTGGCGCTCGTGCGAATGAGTTCGCCGTGTCAGATTCATCCGCTGATCGCCCAAATCTGGCGCTCACGTTTGCCCCGCTACATTGTGATTGCCGCAAACGAGGGTTACCTTCCTAACCGCGTCAACTTCTCGGCGCGTTCCGCGGCAAACGTGAGCGTACTTAAGTTCCTTCGCGAAATTGAGCTAAGCGAAGGCGAAGGCTATCACGGACACGGTCACGATCAAGCGTCTGGCGGAAGTTTGCCAATTCAGCGTTGGAACGAGTTGCTGGCTAAATTAGGATTTGGCAGTGAAGTTTTCGCTGTGAGCTAGACAATGCTTTGTCGCGATAGTGATAGAAATTGCCACACAAAATTAGCTGCTGCGGACAGTACGCACGTCAGCGACTGGCGAGGCTTGGGTCGCGCGAGTGTTTGACGTGACGGCGAACCCACCACGCCACCGCGATCACGCCTATAATTCCTATTACAAAATCAAAACGATGAAACCAGGTCTTCAGCGTGTCGTCCCTGTTCCATTGCTCCCCTAACTTCTGGCCCACATACGCCAAACCCAAACACCACGGCAGTGAGCCGGCAAACGTGTAGGCGACGAACTTCGTCAGGTTCATTCGTGCAACACCCGCCGGAAAAGCTATGAATGTTCTGATGGCCGGCAATAGTCGACTGACGAATACAATCACTTCACCGCGTTTCGCGAACCATCTCTCGGCCATGTCGAGATCGTACCGGGAGATCAAGACGTAGCGTCCATACTTTTCGATCACCGGTCTGCCACCATACATTCCAACCCAGTAAGCGACGAGCGAACCAAGTACGCATCCGGTTGCGCCGGCAATCGCGACGCCCCACAAATTCATTTGACCGGTTGAAACAAGATAACCGGAAAACGGCATAATAATTTCCGAAGGTAGAGGTATGCATGCTGATTCAATCGCCATCAGCAGAACAACACCTGCATACCCCAAGGCGGAGATCGTAGCGACGATTAAACCCGATAGAATTTCAATTATGCGAGCGATCATGAGTTAGTGGGCATCGCGCTCAAAAGCAAGGAGGGCGTAGTCACCCTTTCTGACTGGGCTTTATTTAGTTGAACCTGAGAACCAGGTTGAATCAAATGAGCCGGCGACAAACTGAAAGTTTTAAGGAACGACCTTAGCGATCAGACCAACCGTGCTGGCCAATCAAAGGTACAAATGCACACGGACCGTGATCTTCGTCTTTGCGTCCCGTGGCGGTTTTGATAATGCGTATTAACCGCTGCGCGTCGCGTGACTCACCAACCGGCACGACGAGCCGTCCACCAACTTTTAATTGCGTAATCAGGGGCTCAGGAATCGATGGACCACCGGCGGCGACGAGTATTACATCGTACGGCGCGTTCGCGGCCCAACCCAATGTGCCATCGAAGCATTTAACGGTCGCGTTATAAATCTCCAGCCCGCGAATGCGGGCCTGTGCTTCACGCGCGAGATCCGGAATGCGTTCAATTGCATATACCTGCGCTGCAACCTTTGCCAGCACCGCGGTTTGATATCCCGATCCGGCCCCGATTTCGAGTACTCGGGAATTATTGTCCAATTCCAGAAGTTCCGTCATCTTCGCAACAATGTACGGCTGTGAAATCGTTTGGTTGCTGCTAATTGGTAACGCATGGTCACCGTAAGCTCTTCCCTGCAGAGCCTCCGATACGAAGAAGTGCCTCGGGATGGTCTTCATCGCCTGTAACACTTTTGGATCTTTAATGCCGTAATGATCGCGCAATCGCGCAATCATTCGATCGCGGGGAATCGAATATTCTTGATGCGGATCCGGCTGGCGATGTGTGTTTGCAGGTTGCACCGGAGGTTATTGCGCTAACTCTTCTCGAGCAACTCCGATTGTTTCAGATAGTTCCAGGTCTCGATTGCAGTCAGGGCGGCATGATCGGTCATATCGCTTTTCATCGGAGTCACGGAGACATAGCCCATTTCGATCGCCTGGTAATCAGTACCGTCTTCGGAGTTTGAATTAAAGTACTCCTCGCCGATCCAGAAATACGGTTTGCCGCGGGGATCAATATGCTCCGAAATTACGGGTCGCGCATTCTTGATACCCTGACGAGTAACTCGAATACCTTTAATGTCGCCAACTGGAATGTTGATGTTCAAGAGTGTTCCATCAGGCAAACCTTCGTCAAGCACCTTGCGCACAGCCACCACTGCAAACGAAGCGGCTTCGGCGAAATCAAAATTCTCACGCGCAACCAGGCTCAGCGCTACGCCTGGCACACCGAGGATTGTCGCCTCCAGAGCCCCGGCAACAGTGCCGGAATAGGTTGCGTCGTCACCGAGATTTCCACCGTGATTTATTCCGGAAACGCAGATGTGCGGCAGTTGATCCTGAGTCAGTATTTTATTCAAAGCAAGAGTGACGCAATCTGTCGGCGTGCCATCAATCGCCCAGTGACGCTGGTCCAATTGTCGAATCCGCAGTGGCCGGGCTAACGTCAAACTATGTGAAGCCCCACTCATTTCCGCGGCCGGCGCGACAACGTAAACGTCTCCCAATGGCTTCAGCGCATCTTCCAGTTTGATCAAACCGTCAGAATGAATGCCATCATCGTTTGTGAGCAAAATTCGCGTCATGCCATTTTCACACCGGCTAAAGACAAGCCTATTGCTGGAGTTCCGCTCACTCAGGAACGTCTACTTCGCAGTATATTAGTTTAGACGGCTGGTGAGATGAGCACGGTTTGTGCCCCAATACAGGGGAGAGTCAAACTAATCGCGCGGGATACGCATGCGACCTTTTTTCTTATTTCGTTTGCGCGCGAGTGCTGACTTAAGTTTCGCTTTCTGACCGGGAGGAATAAAAAACGCATGCTTCTTCGCGTCCTTGATTATCTCTTCCGTCATCACCTTGCGCTTGAAGCGCCGCAATGCGCTTTCAATTGATTCACCTTGATTAACTGTAACTATAGCCATTCCTTCTCTGCTTTCTATTTAGTCGATCATCGCAAATGCTTATTAAACACGCCAGTTAGCGTTCGGTCAAGCAGCCATCTGCGCTCACACGACTGTTGACGAACTAAGCCCCGCGACACACCTGAATGCGCGCGGGACTCTGATGAATTTTGAACCCTTCCTCCTAGACTAAAACGGCCTCGGGTTCCTCCTGCTTAGTCCGACTGAGACCTTTTATCTGTACGGGTTTATCGGCCTCTTTAGTGTTGAGTTGTTTGTTGAGCACCATCTCCTGATAGAGCTTGCGCATCATCACGGCTTCTTCGTGTGCCGTCTTTGGACCTTCCATCTGCGGCTTGTTTGGCCTCGTTAGGTCGACCTCATTCAGGATCAGACCGTGGTCTTTGTCGTTGAGCTCTACCTCTTTGCCACCGGCAAAAATCTCGTGTCGACCGTGCTCCTGATACCACTTTGCGACAGTCGCATTCTGGTGCATGTTCTCAATGATGTTTCTCCAACCGATCCCCGTGTTGTACGCACAGAAGGAGATCTCGCCCTCCTGCGTACCATAAGGGATGATGCACATTTCGGTACGACGAAAATCGTAATTGAACAGATCCTGGAACCACATGCCTGCGATGAATAAGAAGTTCCACCGGTCAGCACGTCGTTTGTCGATATCTTCCTGGCTACGCCTACCATCAACTCGACCGTAATCCTTACCTGTCAGCCCAAATGACTTGTCAAACTTTTTGAAAAGTTCATACAGCGTAAACTGCGAGGGCGACTTGTACGGATTGTAGTGTTTGAGCAATGCCAGGCCCATCATCGCGTTTGACATCCACTTGCCACGTGCAGCGTCCGTGATCTTTCGCATGTCTTTAACAAGTCCCGGAATATTTAGAAACTCAGGGACGGGACGCATTTCGCGACTTTCCTTGTCAACCATCACTGCCGTGCCGACGCCGCAATTCGGATGGCAACCACATGACAC
Organism: Pyrinomonadaceae bacterium; assembly: GCA_046262775.1. GTDB lineage: Bacteria > Acidobacteriota > Blastocatellia > Pyrinomonadales > Pyrinomonadaceae > PSRF01. Next base: position 46,340 of record JBHEMC010000017.1, read on the forward strand.
TTGACCCCATTCAGCTTCCGGCCCGTGGACCAGATCCGCAAAATCAGCGAAAGCTCCCATCAAAGACAACGGAAACCAGTCGCGCGTCGGTTCAGTGATCCCGACCTGATTTTTTACGTCGTGAGCCAAATGCGACAACGTGTAGCGTTGCTGCAAACGCCGCTGTTCCGTAATTGATTCATCGCGACCGGTGAACGACACCGGTTGGAACGAAAGAAAAGCAATCTTCTTCGGGTTGTCCAAAGCAAACCGGATGATCGAGCCAACCTGATCGTTGTTGATGCCGTTGACGAGCGTCGTAACCAAGACGATTTCCACACCGGCTTCGTGCAGGTTGTTGATTGCCCGCATCTTTACATCAAAAAGATTTCCGACCTGACGGTGGCTGTTTGCGTCGTTGCCAATACCGTCAAACTGCAGGTAAACATAGCGCAGTCCTGCTTCGGCTGCTTCGCGGCAGAATTCCTTGCTCTTAGCGAACTCGATACCGTTTGTCGCTGCCTGTACGCTGTTGTATCCAACTTTGCGTGCATAAAGAATAGCTTCGATGAAGTGGGGGGAGATCGAAGGCTCACCACCCGAAAACTGCACCGACATCTGACGTCGCGGTTTGATTGTGATAGCGTTGTCGAGGATCTCTTTGATCTCTTCCATGCTGAGTTCGTGAACGAAACCGACCTGGTTAGCGTCCATGAAGCACGGATCGCACATCATGTTGCAGCGGTTAGTAAGATCGACGGTCAACACTGCCCCTCGACCGTACTTCACTGTACTCGAGCCATGGTTATGAAGTTTTTCGTCGTTGTGAGCGTCGATATCGCGTCCAGGAAACATCTTCTCGATGTGAGTGAGAAACTTCGAATCGATGGCCATCATATCTTCAAAGTGGCCATGGATTGGACAATCCTTCACCATCCAGATTTCGCCGTCGCGTTCAATAATCTGGGCTTTAATCTCGCCAACCTTCTCGTTGACCAGAACCGTCACGTCTTGCTTGCCGCTCAAAATATCTTCGCGGGCTTCGATCACACAGTTGGGACAAAGCGAATCGGTAGTGCGGGGCCAACCAAGCGTCGGTTTGCTTTTCTGCCATGACTTAAGAAGAGGCTTGTCAGACCATTTTGGAGTAAAAGAGGGGTTCGGCTTGTATTTGTTGACTGACTGAATCGTATTGAAAATGCCGCCTGCGAGAAGGGTTAAGCCTCGCTCCGCATGCTTAATAGGTCGCATCGTTCCTCCGTGTCGATAAAAAGATGATTCCAGTTGGCAGAGATCCACACCAAACCTCGCTCAAGATTGGCAATGACCGTGCCGCCAAGGTTCTAAAATCGTAACCTCAATTATTTATTCAATTACGTTGTGAGACCTGACCTTTACCGACAGAAAGGGCGTGTATCAAAGTGCGGCAAACCGTAGGCGATAACCCTGCGTGAGACATTTTGGGCGAACTCTTTATCGAGCCGGAGCATAATATGCACAACGCGCTGAGGCCCGGAATGTGGGGTCCGTCGTCTCAACTTGGACTCTGCGAAGATGCCATCGCGCCGCTTGTTAGCCGCTCAGTAGTAGAGCGCATATTGGTGGCACAATTTTGTTCGGGACTTCCACGTACACAGCCTCGACATTTGCAAACGACTGTGGCTGTAAAGACGTTCACTGTCGATACCATCAGTTAGGATGATGGTTGCCTGACGCGCGCCGCTCCGAGGCAGTTGGTAGCGGGAGGCAATTAACGCTCCAACGTGAAAACGTTTGAACATACCTGGCGCCACTCGCTAGAGAGCGCCGCGCAGTTGGCCCACGCTTCTGGTCCAATGTTCGTAATAAAAGTATGCGGTCGTTGACGTGAAGCTCAAGCTAACCGACCTTCGGGTACTTAACCGGCAGCATACCTCCGCTGTGTTGACAGATATAGCGTCTGACGGATGAATCTCACCCGGATCATTATCTTGACAGCCGGCGTTGGAGAAGGTTTTTACGTTTGCGGATAGGTCAAAAGAAAGGAACCGTCAGAGATTATTGAAAGCGTGATCAGGAAACCGTTTCGGGTATAGATCCCATTTCGACGTGTGAACGACATCACGCCTACTCGGGATTTGGTGAAGGTGTGATCGGCCGTGTTTCAGAATCCTTGTCGCTCATGGCTGCCGTCATCGCAGCGATAATTCGATCGCTGACTCGCCTTTTTTTCAGTTCATCAACTTTAGCGGCCGACAAATCGAACTCCACAGGCGAATCCGCAATGCGTTTGACGATGGTTCCTTCCGAAAATCCCGCGTCTACCAAACCAATGACCTCATCGTTTGTGAGCGTCGGAACTTTTTCAAGCCTCAAAGGCTGGCCACCCGCTTCTGACAGCGGTCTTATGATCCTGACCGTCGCAGAGCCAGTAATATTGCCGTCGTTTTGGCTGTCGCCGTTACCGCTTCGCGAACGAACGCGTGAGTTGGAGCCCCCGCTCGAACCGAAAATGTTAGTGCCCTGATCTTCAGCAACTCCACCACCATCGCTCGGGCGCTTTTTGTCTGAATCCTTGAAGAACGAATCGTCGTCGGTCCAATCATCCCCAGCGATCAAAGTTTCGTCCTGTGACAGCATGGCGAGAATGATGTTTTCGGTGATGCCGTCGCGCTTGAGTTGGATCAACTGCTCCGTGCCGAGGTTGAAGCGATTCGGACGATTGTGGATTATTGCAATAACTGTCTTGTCTTTGAAACCGGCCTTAACGAGTCGAACTACGGACGCGTTGGTTAGAGGACCATCTGCAGGGACTTGTTGGGCCGTTGCGACCGCGAGATTAGAAATTAACAGAATAATACCCACCAGAAGCGTGTTAACAGAGTTGCCAAACATCTCTATTTTTGACCCCCCGGCGCAGGACGTTCACTTTCTCCACTTGGTCTCGCTTGCATCGTCTTTTTTTGATAGCGATAACTAATCCGTTTGACGTAGTTCCTGGTCTCGCGATACGGCGGCACTTTATGTCCAAATTTTATGACGGCGCCTTCGCCGGCATTATAGCTTGCCAACACCAGGTCAACTTTATTGTTAAAGCGATCCAATAGTTCCCGGAGGTAGCGAGTACCACCAGAGATGTTTTGGGCAGGATCATGCGGATGTCTAACACCGAACCGCGCGCTTGTTCCAGGCATTAATTGCATCAGGCCTCGCGCACCCTTTGGAGAAACCACGCCGGAATTGAAGTGCGACTCCTGTTCCATCACAAGAAACACGAGATATGGATCAACTCCGAAACGATTTCCATTCTGCCTGATCAATGTGTCCAGCTTAGAACTACCTGTACTCCACCCGCGCTCCTTGTGTGTACCGGAACCGGCGGCATTATCTTCCAGCTCAATCCGATCGACACGACTCGCTTCCAGAAATATGGCCAGGGGACCACGCTTGTACCAAACGCCTGACTGCGATTGCGTGGCGCTATCCGCCTCGACTCTTGCGCCGCCCTTCAGATAGATCCAGGCTGGTTTGTCGAAAACGCCCGGCGATTGTTCCTCCACTTGCGTAGCAGGTGCTCCTTCTTCAACTTCCGTCGCCTGAATACGCAAAGCGCTGCGCTGAATCGCCTTCACCTTCTCCTTCGGAATCAGATGCTGGAACCCGCCTTGCCGGTACCAAACTCCCTGGTTATTTTCCCAGGCATCATCGACAGCGAAAAAACTGCCATTGGTCAGCGCCAATCGAGTTCCTTCGAAGGTCTCTTCTGCAGCCGCTGGGCTGACGTGAGCAGTCTTCTTCGATCGCTTTTTAGCCGAAATCTCAGAGCTACCTGCTACGAGGACAACACAGATCAGAAGTAACCAGGTTTTAAGCTGCAATCGATTCATTGGGCCCCGTGGTGAACGCTAAAGCTCAAGCGGATCTGCGAGCGTTCTTTCGATCATCGTTTCTTGTGTTTGCACGGGGGCAAATGTGTGCGAAGTGCCAAAATAGTTCCGCCATGCAACGTCGAGAATCTGCGGTGTCAACACCAACTTATGTGCTTCGAATAAGCATATGTCGGTCGACCGATCCAGCAGGTCCCGCGGTTCACAACCCTTCATCTGGCGTCGCTCGACGCGATATTTATTGAGCACGTGGTCCAATAGAGACGGCTCTAAAGCGATTCCGCGATTATTCGCCTGACGTTTGAAGATCTCCGCATAAGCGCCTGGTGTGGGCGGTTCAACGCGAGCCCGATAGCCCATGCGTCGCAGAAAAGCCTGGTCTGCTAGATCGTTTTCATCAAGGTTCGTAGAGAACACAACGAGTTGCTCAAAGGGCACCTCAATCTTCTTGCCTGTATGCAGGGCTAAGTAGTCGACACGACGTTCGAGCGGCACGATCCAACGATTGAGTAGATCCTGCGGCGCAACCCTTTGGCGGCCAAAATCGTCGATCACTAACGTTCCGCCGTTTGATTTCATCTGAAACGGCGCCTCATAAAATTTCGCTGCTTCGCTCCACGTCAGGTCTGCGTTTTCCAGTGTTAACTCTCCACCGACAACGACCAGCGGCCGCTCGATCAATATCCAGCGGTGGTCGTATTCCGCGGGAGTTACATCTTCTGACGCAATGCGGTGACAGTGTGAATCGAAAACGCGAATTATCTGGCCGTCAATTTCGACTGCATAAGGGATCCATATCGCGCCCGATAATGCGCCGTTAATGCGTTCGGCCACGGCTGTCTTTCCCGTGCCGGGCAACCCCGTCAGAAACAGCGAGCGACGCGAGTTAATGACGCAGCCGAGTGTCTGCAGCAGAGTTTCGGGGAGCACGAGATCATGAAATGCCGCGCGAACGGTTTCTATTGAAGCGGGGTTCGAGGGTATGGATTGCAGCCGCATCATGTGTGCGTAGTCGTTGAGCGACACGGGAGCTGCACCAACATAACCACACACTGAAAGCAGGCGCGTTAGCCTGTCCCAGCCATGATCCAGCATCGCGTAGCGACTTGATCCGTACGCGTTCTGTAGGCGAACTTCAATTAACTTCTCGCGATACAGCTTCTGAAGAACGTCCTCAGTTAGCGTGCGTGGCAAATGCAGCCGCTCGGCAACCGTTTCCGTCGTCGGCTCAGGCAGCATTGCGACATGCTTCAAGGCGAGGTCGCACAGAAAGCCTTCGGCTATTCCGGTGTCCGCCAATTCCTCAGGAAGCGGTGGACCCATACTCTCTATTTCGATTCTCGTCAGGATCGTTGTCTGCGACATGGTTGATGCCCTTCCTTGGGGTATTACCGATCGTTGCTCGCCACGTTGGTCTCCGACGATGCAGTGGCCAAGGCTTCGCGCGCGTTTTGCGATTCCGCGACTCTGCCTAACCGCTGATACAAATCAGCCAGGCGCCGCAGCGCAAAGGTTGAGCCAGGGTTGATGTGCCGTGCCCCTTCGTAATATTTGATGGCATCATCATCACGACCAAAGCGCTCGAGCATTCTGGCCATGTTGATATTGCCAGTCAGCGGCCCGCCGGCACGCGCAAAGTTCTTGTAAGCATCCTCAAATTTCCCGAGCCGGCACAACGCCAGTCCAAGATTGTTTAAAATTCGTTCGTCTGTCGGTGCTAACTTTACTGCGCGTTTCAATTTGTCAACGGCCGCACGATAGTTTCCGCTTTCGTAGAGTGAGAAGCCGAGGTTGTTGAGAGTTTCCGGATCTTCCGGTTCAAACTTGACGGCACGTTCGTAAGCATCTTTTGCGCGGTCCATGAAACCCTTCTTGCTATAGGCGACACCCAGCAAGTTGTGAGCTTCAGTCAATCGTGGGTCCAATGAGGTCGCTGTCGTAAGCTCGCTGATGGCCTCATTGAGTCGACCTTCTAATAAATAGGAGCGACCGGCCTGGAGATGTTCTTTAGCCGATCCAGCAACAGTCGAAACTTCAGGCTGTTCATTGTTCGCGTCTTCGACTCTGGAAACGGGAACGCTCGCAAACTTTTCAGCATCTTTGTCAGTCATCCGCTGAAGCTTGTCCTTATCTTTATGGCCGAACAGTCTCCCGAACATCTTGAAAGGCGCCGCCAGCACTTTTACAACCTTGTTTCCGCCCTTCTTCGAATCCTTGACGGTTCCTGCGACTGAGCCGGAGTCTTCGAGCACGTTGACGTCCGGATCGCCGTCGCGCTCAATCGTTGCAGCGCTCCACATCGCGGTGGCCGCTATCGTCAGAATGAAGGCGATCAGGATTGCTATGATTCTGCGTTTGTTCATGTGTTTAGCCCCCTTACATGTTTCCTAAAGTGTCCATGAGGTTAAGAGCGGCAGGGCCAAGAATAGCGATAAATAAAGTCGGGAATAAAAAACAAGCGAGCGGAAAGAGTAGTTTGACTGCCGCTTTTTGCGCTTCCTGCTCCGCGCGTTGGCGTCGCTTTGTCCGCAGAGAATCTGAGAACACACGCAGCGCCTTCGCGATCGATGTTCCAAATTTGTCCGTCTGAATCAACATTGCAACTAAACTGTGCAGGTCATCGACTCCCGTTCGCTCTGCGAGATTCCTGAGAGCCTCGTCGCGCTCACGTCCGACGCGAATTTCCAGGTTTGCCAGTTCGAATTCAGTTGCAATCTCTTCATGGACGTCCATGAGTTCGTGACTAACTTTCAGCATGGCGGCATTCAGGCCAAGACCGGCTTCAACTGAAACGACCATTAGGTCAAGAGCATCCGCGAGTCCCCAGCGCAATTTTCTTTGGCGTGTCTTCGTGAACTTCCTTAGAAACCAACGCGGCAGGAAAAATCCCACAACAAATGCAAGAATGATCCATACTAGTGCGCTGTTTAAGGGGCGCGCCAAAATTGCGCAGGTCAAGGCAACTGCAAGCGGAAAACTCGCCATCGACATCAGTTGAATTGCGCGGTAGATGATCGGGGCGGACGCGGAACGAAATCCCGCCTGCATCAACTGCTTCTGTAGCTTCTTTGCTTCACTCGCTGAGGGTGGTAAGAGGCGATTCAGGGGCGTCGCAATTCGTTGTGCAATCTCAGCCGCCGGTCGCTCCTCCGGCATACTGATCGAGACGTTGGCCGTGCCAATTGCAGCTTTTACTCCCAGTCTCTTGAGTCTTTCGGTGGCCGCGCTCTGAGGTTTGTTCAACAGCCAGTAGGCGCCCATCATCACCAGCGTGATGCAAACAAATGTGGAGATGCCGATGATTAGTAACATAGGTTCGTCGATTCTCTTGTAACGTGCGGTTTATTGTCAGATCTGTATCTTCAAAATTTTTCTCACGATGAGCATTCCTGTTATTTGCATAAATAACGCAGCGGCAATAAGGTAATGACCTCGTTGGTCATTCCAAAGGACGCTCATGTATTCGGGGTTCATCACCGTGACTGCGAGCGCCACGAAAATGGGTAGACCACACAGCAGCCAGGCAGACATTCGTGAACTGGTTGTCAAAGTTTTCAAATCACCCATAATGCGGAACCGCTCGCGTATCGTATATGCGACCTTTTCCAAGATTTCCGCCAGGTTTCCGCCGGTCTCTCGTTGAATCAAAATAGCTGTAATACAAATCTTGAGATCGAGTAATGGAATTCTTTGCGTCAGATTTTCGAGCGCCAACTTCAGCGATAGGCCTAGGTTCTGTTCTTCGTACGTCTTGCGAAACTCAGTGGCAATTGGTTCCGGCATTTCGCTCGACACCATATGAAGAGCTTCAGAGAATGCATGGCCGGCGCTCAGACCGCGGCTAATCAGATCGAGCGCATCCGGTAACAGCTCCAGAAACAGGTTGAAACGTTTTTTTCGCTTCCACCATACGTGAATAAATGGAACTGAAGCCGTTGCCAATCCGCCCAGAACGATTATTGGCAACATTGGTGTTATTACCGAGGCTGCGAGCGCGCCCAGCGTGCCGGCCATTACGGAAAACATTGCGAGCCGCGATGGCGTGATGTGCAAGTCAGCCTGGTCCAGCATGCGCTTTACATGGATTGCTGAGTCAAGCCGCACGAGCGAGCGATTCACCCATGGTATTTCGCTCATCAATTCGTTGCGTGCCAGCACAACTTCGACATCCTCGTTATGTGCTGAGTGCAACAAAGCGTCTGTCAATCGCTTTTGCAGGCGTGCGCGCTTTGCCTCCGTGCCGTGCGTAGCCAACAGATAGGCCCCGAAAACCAGAAACAGTGCGAAAACAAATACGAGGAATGAGATAATCATTGGATTTAGTTATCCTCAAAAAACACGCGTGGTAGCTGCATTCCATATGCCTTGAGACGTTCGGCAAAGCGCGGTCGAATGCCGGTTGGACGAAAGCGACCGATGACTTGACCGTGGGTATCGATGCCCGTTCGTTCGAACTGGAAAATTTCCTGCATCGTGATCGTTTCACCTTCCATACCGGTTATTTCAGATATTGAAGTTACGCGACGAGTTCCGTCTGTCATACGTGCGACCTGAACGACGAGATTCAGTGCCGAAGCAATCTGCTGTCGCATAGCACGATCTGAAAGCCGCATGCCGGTCATTTGGATCATTGTTTCAAGACGAGCCAGAGCATCACGCGGAGTGTTGGCGTGAAGAGTCGTCAAACTTCCGTCGTGGCCGGTATTCATAGCCTGGAGCATGTCTATCGCTTCGCCACCGCGTACCTCACCAATGACGATTCGATCTGGTCGCATACGCAGCGCGTTTCTCACGAGGTCTCTCTGAGTTACTTCGCCGCGACCTTCAATGTTCGGCGGCCTTGTTTCCAGTCTGACTACGTGCGGTTGTTGCAGTTGCAATTCGGCGGAATCTTCTATGGTCACGATGCGCTCGTCTTCAGGGATGTAAGCGGAGAGTGCGTTGAGCAGAGTAGTCTTGCCGGCTCCTGTGCCCCCGGAGATCAGAACATTCAAGCGCGCGCTGACACACATCTGCAGCATGTCCGCGATGTCCTTGGTCAACGCGCTTTTTTCGATCAACATAGCCATCCGCAGCGGTTCGGCGCCAAATCTACGAATTGATAAGACCGGCCCGTCGATCGATAACGGCGGAATGATTGCGTTGACACGCGAACCGTCCTGCAAACGCGCGTCGACCATTGGCGACGACTCATCGATTCGACGTCCTACAGACGAGACGATTCGTTCGATGACGCGCATCAAATGCTCATCATCCTTGAAACAAACATTCGTTGGCTCAATCTTGCCTCGCCGTTCTATGTAAATCGTGTCGTGACCGTTGACGAGGATGTCGGAGATTGTTGTGTCGGCGAGAAGTGGCTCAAGTGGTCCTAATCCGAAGAGCTCGTGTTGAACGTCATTGACAAGTTTTTCACGCTCAGCGGCAGACAAAGGCATGGCGTCCTGGGCTAGCACATTTTCAGCCAGCCGCGACACTTCCGCGTGAACCTGTTCCGGCGTGAGTGTCGACAGCTTTGTGAGATCCATCCGGTTGATGAGCGTGCGGTGCAGACGCGCCTTCATCTCCTGGAAGGAATTGTTGACAGGCTCAAAACCGTTTCCACCCACAGGTGCGACGCTATCTCGAATTAATCTTTCACGTAGTGCCATAATATTTTCGGAGTCCCTTGCTACACTTTCTCCATCGAGGTCTGGAGGTCAAATTTTGATTGTGGTTCGCGTTTCAGGAACGAATTCCAAAAGGCGCGCCGTGGCTTCGGTTGCTCAGTTGGTACAACTCCCGTCGCGACCTGTTGAGCTATGCGGCGGATTTCCAGGGCTATCTTCGAACTACCATCTGACTGAACGAGAGGAGTTCCCAGGTTTATCGAGTTCACCGTTGTCTGATAGTCGCTCGGCACAAACCCAATCACCGGCTCTCCCAAAAACTTCTCTACCTGGCGCAAGTCCAATTCAATGTTCTTGCTCCATCTATTCACGACAACTTTGACCTTTTTGCGCGGATAGCCAAGCCGATCGAATATTTCAAGGCTCCGCTGTGTGCTGCGTATTGCGGGGATATCGAGTGTCAGCACAAGCAAAATTTCATCCGATTGATCGAGTGCTGCAAGAGTTATCGAGTCGAAGGTGTGTTGCGGATCGAGGACCACATAGTCGAACGATTCACGCAATTTTTGCAGCACGTCAAAAACGTGTTGTGGTTCGATTTCGTCAGCTGAGTCTGCTTCTTTCGGCGCCGCAAGAAGCGAAAGATGCGATGAATACGGGGTTACCAGACTAGCAATCAGCTCCTCGTCCAACCTGCCTCTCTTCTCAACCATGTCAGCAATCGAATACTTGGCGTCTACACCGAGAAATAGAGGAAGATCACCAGCCTGCAGGTTGAGGTCCACCAAAACCGTTTTCGCTGCAAGAGAGGCAGCCATGTTCGTCGCAATGAATGAAGTGCCGCATCCGCCTTTGCTCGAGAAAACAGCGACCATCCGACCCTTCTTCTTCGGCGGTTCAACCTGTTTTGTTGAAAACTCCGCGACGCGATCTAAAACAGTCTTTAGTTCATCTGTGCTGATCGGGATCCGCAGGAATTCTCGCGCGCCGGCTCGCAGACTGCGGAGAATCAAGTCCGGCGACGCTCCTTCAGCTGCAGAAATAAGCGCAGTAGACGGACACTCAGCACTGAGCCGCTGAATAAACTTCAGCGTGTGCTCTGTGATCGCGCCGAGTGCAATAATTGCGGCAGCCGGCTTAAGGCGAACTATCTCGTCGTACAACTGATCGGGGTCGTTTCCTCCTGCGAGTAACTTCACACGTGATTCGGCAGAGAAAGCGCGTCGAATCTCCTTAAAATTGTTCAGGTCCGTACTTAGGACCACAAAAGTAATTGGCTGACTCATAGTTTTGGCTGAGCTCGAGGTAAGGGCGTGGGGCAGGCGCTAGGGAATGAATCCCGCTGATTCCCCAGTCAGTGTTGTTGAGTAGGTCGGCATCGTAATTGTTTTCGGAAGAAAAGGTAGAACGAACTTGAATTGGTAATTCTTGATGCTGACGGTTGCAGTTCCCTGGTTCACGATAAAATCCGGCGAGTAACTCACCTGGACATTGTCCACAGTTAGATCGGGCAGAAGCGGCTGCGAGCCGCCGGCTGGGTCACCGTAGACGACTACGTTCTTCACGCCTGAATCACTTCCCACCGAGTGCAGTACCGCATACCGCGCACCTCGCCGAGCAGCGTCGGCGAGTGCATTGTGCGCCCACAGTGCTCGACCAAATTCCAGAACCGCAAAAATCGACATGATGAATACGGTAGCGCCAATTGCGAATTCGACTAACGTCGACCCTTTCTCGTCTCGTTTGCAGATCTCGATGTGAAACATTTCGTTTGCCTCCAGGCGGAGCAACCGCGCCGGCTTTGTGCTGTTCTACACAGACCCCGAGTTCAGCAGGTAGTGCATCGTCACACTTGGCTTAACGTCGATGGCCATGGAAAACGACGACTTCGTTAACTTTGCCAAATCAAATATCGGTTGATGTTTGAAGTTCACAATGCTAACCGTCACTTTCTCCGGAACCCCATTCCCGCCGACGTATGTTCCGCCGGAATAAGTAATAGTCACGTTGTTTGTCGTCAGCCCAATCAGGACGGGACTTCCGGTACCCGCCGCGTTGCCATAGACCACCAGATTCTTCGCTTTGGTTTCCCAGCTCGTTGTTGCGCTGTCTAGGGATTTGCTGGTCATGTACCGCGCCCCCAGGCGCGCCGCCTTTGCGACTGTCGTGTACTCATAGAAGTAACGACCAAACTCAGCGACTGCTCCGAACAGCATGATCATGATAGGCAGTACGATGGCGACCTCGGCCAGCTGAATACCCCGGTCATTCCGTCGGAAGTGATTCAGCCAGTTCAGTCGTTGCCAACCGCGAGCGTTCCGAATCGTGCGTACGCGATGATGCATTGTGTTGCCCACCTATTTATATAAAACTGGAACAGCCATCAGATTGTCTGTTCCTCCGCCATTTGGATCGTAGCCGCCGGACCCGATGACTATGTCGTCGATGTATTCCGCGACCAGATCACCGCCATTGCCGCTACCAACCTTTGTCTGCAGGAAGAACTGACCGAACCGATTAAACGTCACCGTACTCTTGCCCTGATTGTATTCGGCCAATTTTACGATCGGAATATAGACCACACGACGTTTGTCGAAACCTTGATGCGATGGTGATTGACTTGGACTGCCGGATTTATACTGGTCGTAATTAATGTTTTGTTGGATGTTCAAATCGGGCGGCATGTCATAAGGATTAACTTGCGAGGTCTGATAGTCGTCAAACCTGGTGTTCAACCCCTGCCTGACCGCACCCGCTGTCACACCAGTTTTTGTATCAACGGAGTAGGTAGCTCCCGGTGCTGCACATTGATCGACTCCAGCCGCGAGTCCGACACGAACATCTGCGCCGCCCGAACCTGCAACTGCCAAAATCTGGTAATTTCCTGGCGACGGCATAGTTCCGGCTTGTGATCGGAATGTGTAAGTCTGACCGGCTACGATCGGTGTGTCGTAATCGATAACTGATATCGGCAGGAAGTTGCAGATGATATTCAGCGGAACTGAATACCCTGCTGTCGCCGTTGCTGAAATATTCTTACTGTTGCCTAGCACTAAGGCAGCAAACGAAACATTTACGGCCGAAGGAGCAGTTTTAACTCTAACGAATCGGATTTTGTCCGCTTGCGCTTGTGCGCCAGTTGAATCGACGTAATTTCCTTCGAGATTCTGAGAAAATTCGACTGTTTGTATCGTGATTCCCGTCTTGTTGAAGTCGTACTTATTCAGCTGTTTCGTTGCCTCAGTAACCGCCTTGTTTATACCTAACGGGCTGCCGTTTAGAGCTGATACACCAGCAAGCGCTGCCGCATCAGCTGCATTCTGTAGCTCCGTCTTGACGAGATAGAATCGACTTATATCAACTCCCAAACCCACCGCGAGCAAGATCGTCAGCATCCCTAACGCTGAGGTTGCCAGGATCGAGCCGCGCTCGTTTTTCCTGTTACCCTTAGACTTCATGAATCTCATCGTCCTCCCCCCTTTCGCTCAGGTGATCTGAAACGACTGTTTTAATGAGGTCGTGGGGTCAATTGATTTCGAACTTGATCGCGCGCGCAACCGGCAATGTTGGATTGATGCGTCGCTCGCTGGATACTGCACCTGAGTTACCCG
>JBHEMC010000018.1:0-56580 GCA_046262775.1 Pyrinomonadaceae bacterium
CGGCGATGGAACGCCAGGCAGGCCGTTCTCGCCGCCGGTGATCTTGGTCATGCGGATGGCCAGGAAATAGAACATCTCGCCGATGGCCAGGGTGATCATGGCGAAGTAGATGCCGGTCGCCCGGCGCACGATGATCTTGGCCAGCGCTACTTTGACATCGCGCGGATTGCTACCCTCATTTATTTTTTCCTTCAGGGCAGTAATTTCAGCCGGCGCCATGTCGGTGCACAGTTCGTAATAACGCCACATCAACCCGTCTGAAATCGACATGACCTTTCCAAACATTTCCTGGGCTGACTCATTGATGCCGATGTAATTACTCAAACTCTTCGACATCTTCTGCACGCCGTCCGTGCCTTCGAGCAGCGGAGTAATCATCGCGACCTGCGATTCCTGACCATATTCCCTTTGCAGGTTGCGGCCCATCAACAAGTTGAACTTTTGATCCGTCCCCCCTAACTCAACATCGGCTTTGAGTGCAACTGAGTCGTAAGCCATTACCAGCGGGTACATGATTTCGTGTAACGCCAACGGTCGATTATGCTCGAGCCGTTCCTGAAAATCATCGCGCTCAAGAATCTGTCTGACAGTAACGTGCGAAGCCAGACGGAGAAACCCCGCTGAACCGAGGCTGTCCATCCAACGCGAGTTGAAATCGATTACGGTTTTTTCAGGATCCAGTAGCTTAAAGATCTGTTGCTTATATGTTTCGGCGTTGGCGTCGATCTCCTCTCGCGTCAACTGTGGCCGAGTAATATTCTTACCGGAAGGATCACCAATCATTCCGGTGAAATCCCCAATGAGAAAAATTGCGGTATGGCCCAACTCCTGGAACGCGCGCAGCTTCCTTATGACCACTGTGTGTCCCAGATGGATGTCCGGGGCTGTCGGATCGGCGCCCAGCTTCACGCGTAACGGTTCGCCCGTCTTCGCTGACCGTTCAAGTTTGGCTCGCAACTCAACCTCGCGAATAATATCGATCGTTCCCTTGCGAAGGTAAGAAAGTTGTTCGTCAATTAATTTCATCATGCGACGATCTGACTTCGGGTGCCGGACGTCTCAACTCAATAAGAGACAACTGCTAAGCGACTATGGAAGCGTTTAGCGTCGCCCATAACTTAAGCTTCCTAACCCAACTGCAATGATTGCTTATTTCAATAAAGGCGTTATTACACGTCTGCCGAGAATCTCGTACCGGCCCTCAATAACCACTTTCACGGCTTCTGGATAAAGCACATGCTCCTGTTCGAGAATGCGTGTTGACAGACTTTCGATTGTGTCGCCATCAAGGACAGGTACGACTCTTTGCGCGATGATTGGTCCACCGTCGAGCGAATCATCCACAAAGTGTACGGTGCAACCGGTCCATTTCACTCCATGTTCAAGCGCTTGGCGCTGCGCGTCGAGACCGGAGAACGCCGGCAACAAACTTGGATGGATATTTAAAATCTGACCGGGAAAAGTCTCGATGAAGCACTTGGACAGCAGACGCATATAACCAGCTAGACACACGACATCGATCTCGAGTTTCATCAACGTCTCGAGAATTTCTCGCTCGTGCTTGTCACGCGAGCGTCCACGACGTTCGATTACTGTGGTTGCTATCCCTCGCTCGGCAGCCAACGCGAGTCCACCGGCAGTGTGCTTGTCGCTAATTACGACCCCAACGTCTGCGTTTGGAATGGTACCGCCGGCGACACCTTTGCAGAGCGAGATCATATTGGAACCGCGTCCTGAGATTAGTACTGCTATTTGCTTGTTTCCCTGCTTTGCCATGCTCGTCTATTCTGGAGATCAGGATTCAAAGAGCCTCAGTTGATCGTCACCTCGCGATTACCATCCACCACTTCACCGATTTCGTAACAGCTCTCACGACGCTCTTCAAAATTTGCTTTGATCGTTGCAGAAGCGGCGGGAGAACAGACAATCACCATGCCTATTCCCATATTGAATGTCCGATACATCTCCCGGTCCGACACATTTCCAATATGACGCATCAATTCAAATACAGGCAGAACGGGCCAGCTTTCCCTACGAATCACGCACGCTGTCCCATTTGGAAATATTCGAGGCAGATTATCGACCAGCCCGCCACCGGTAATATGAGCGAGGCCTTTTATCAGGCCCTTATCCAGTAGAGGCTCGAGCGACCGTAGATAGCTCACGTGTTGTTCGAGGAGCACTTGCGCAATGCTGCAATTCTCCAATTCAGGTAAGAGGGTGTGTGGTTCATAGCCCGCGACGTCGAAAAAGAGTTTGCGAGCCAAAGAGTACCCATTCGTGTGCAGTCCGGCTGATGGCAATCCCAACAAGACATCTCCGGGAGAGATAGTCTTTCCGTCAATTATCTTGTCTCGATCGACTACTCCTACAATGAAGCCCGCAATATCGTATTCACCTGTTTGATAGAACCCGGGCATTTCGGCTGTCTCGCCTCCAAGCAGAACGCAACCATTGTCCTGACATCCGCCTGCGATGCCTGTGATAACTGCCGCCACGACTTCCGATGAAAGCTTTCCGGTCGCGATATAGTCGAGGAAAAACAGGGGCCGCGCCCCTTGCACGAGAATGTCGTTAACACAGTGATTAACCAAATCTCGGCCGACGGTGTTGTTAACTCCTGTTGCAAACGCAATTTTGAGCTTGGTGCCAACGCCATCAGCTGAAGCGACCAGCACAGGAGATTGCAGTTTGGGAAATGCCCCATCGAACATGCCGCCGAAGCTTCCAATTTCAGACAGCGTACGTTCGTTGAACGTCGACTTAGCGAGCTGTTTGATCTTTTCAGTAGCTCTAGTTGCGGCGTCGATATCGACGCCCGCATCGCTGTAGGTCATGGAATTTGGCATGTGTACCGTCTGCTATGGAAATTCATCTTGCAGGTTTTATTTTTGGTGGTGGTCCAAAATCGCCATATGCAACGAAACCCGATCGAGACGAGTCGTCCTTTTGCGCCGTGCGACCTACCCACAAGTCGGTTGTTGAATCCTTTGCGGTTTTAACTGCGACATCACCGTCGTGACCGCGCGTTGTTAGAGTTATCTCGCCCTGTACGTCCGTTCGATACAGCTTAACATTTAATTTTTGCAGACGATCGAGCACGGCTTGCGCCGGATGCCCGTAACGGTTCCACGCACCGCAGGAGATGAAAGCAAACTGCGGTTTTACTCGTTCAAGAAAATCGTCAGAAGAAGCGTACTTCGAACCATGATGTGCAATCTTCAGTGCCGTAACGCGAAGATTTGCATCCTTCGTTAATAGCCTGTGCTCGGTCTGCTCCTCAGCATCCCCGGCAAGTAACATGGAGAAGTCCCCATAATCGACGCGCGCTACAATTGAGTTGGCGTTAGACTCGTTGCCGCCGGACTTCATCTGGTCTCTTGTAAACAGCGGTTCTGTCGGTCCGATCAAAGTCAAAAAAGCACCACCGCCTAAATCGTATTTCGCGCCAGCTTTTGCAACTTCATAGTGAATATCGCCTGAGGTCAGCGCTTGCTTGTAGTCGTCGTAAAACTTCGTGACCGTTGACGTCTTTGGTGATTTGTTAGGCAGACTCTTAGGTCCATTCTTAATAGCCGATGTCGCAGGCTTTTGTGCAATTAAATCTGGAGGCAATCCTGGACCCTGGCCGTTGTCAACAGCATTGAGCACCTTAAACGACTTCAGAACCTGTGTGGCGCCGCCCATGTGATCGGGATGAGGATGCGTGATGATGAGGTAGTCAATTTGTTGAACCTTGTAACGCTTTAAGGCGTCGGTAACAACCTTGGCTTTTGAGACATCGCCGGCATCGATCAGGACGTTCTTGCCCGCTGGTGAGACGATCAAAATAGAATCGCCTTCGATTGGACCAACGTCGAGTATGTGAATCTGAAGCTCGCCTCCGGAAGCCGGCGGTGGCTTCGACTTCCACCAGGGGTAAACGTACCGATAGCTTAAGAAGCCCGCCGTCGCGACAACGATCAATAAAACAGCAGCGGCACAGCCACAACCTCGAGTAGCTCGACTCACGAATTCCCTCTGTTAGTAGATGACAACCGGCCGCGGCGGTACGTCGACCTCGTTCGCAAGTCGAAGCACGCGTGGAACCGCTGAATAATCGCCGCCTGCATACGCGTTCAACGACTGTTTGGCTTTCATTACTTCCCAGATGTATTCACGAGTGAGTACTTGTTCCACCATGAGAACGAGCCGGTACTCATCTTTGATCTTGCGACGAAGAGGTGTTGAGAACGTCACCGTCTTCGTAGCATAAGGGCCAAGACGTAGAGCTTCCCTGGGGTTTGCAATTGCACGAACAACGTTGGTCGAATCAACCGCCACCAGAGCATATGTAATTCCCAGAATGCGAAACTCAGAGTTGTTTGAAATCACGCAGGTCAGGTGATATGCGCCGTCTGTCCGCACTAGAGAGGCTTCATGTACTGTCAACGGAAGTTCCAGCACCTGAAAAGGTTCGATGGTCCTGTCGGTTGTTTGCGCGTTGCTGGCCTGGACGAGAAGTACCAATCCCACAAACAGTGGCCCAATTCGCAATTTCTTCATCGCGCTAACCTTCGGCGGCAACCGATTCGTGATCGCGTTCCCACATCGTTTCGGCTTCTCTGGTAATGCGTGTTGGATAGTGTTCGTTCCAGCAAGCGACGCACGCGGAATCGGCTTTGATGCCGGTCGACTGAATCATCCCTTCCAGAGAGAGATAACCAAGCGAATCTGCCTCGATGAATGTTCTAATCTCATCCACAGACATCTGCGCCGCGATCAGTTCGGATTTGTTTGGAGTGTCGACGCCGTAATAGCACGGACTAACGGTCGGTGGGCAACTTATGCGAACGTGAATCTCTTCTGCACCAGCGTCACGGACCATACGAACAATTTTTTTTGAGGTTGTACCGCGAACGATCGAGTCGTCAATTAACACCACTCGCTTTCCAGCGATCAACTCACGCACCGGGTTCAACTTAATACGAACGCCGAATGATCGGATTGATTGCCGCGGCTCGATGAACGTACGACCGACATAATGGTTGCGAACCAGCCCAAAGCGAAAACTTAAGCCACTCTCAGCCGCATAGCCGATGGCTGCGGCAACACCCGAATCTGGAACGGGCACCACCACGTCGGCATCCGCAGGTTGTTCGATTGCAAGTTGTCGTCCCATAGCATGTCGCGATTCGTTGATCGACTTGCCATAGATCAGTGAATCAGGACGCGCGAAATACACATGCTCGAATAAACACATCGAGTGTTTCTGTTTAGGCAATGGATGCGATGAATGAAAGCCATCGCGATTGACGACAATCATTTCGCCAGGTTCGACATCTCGTACATACTGCGCGTCAATAAGATCAAACGCGCATGTTTCCGATGCGAAGACCCATGCATCCCCCAGCGTTCCCATCGCGAGAGGGCGAAAGCCTCGAGGATCGCGAATCGCGACCATCTCATTCGGGGTCAGGAAGAGCATTGAAAATGCGCCTTCAGTTTCGCGCAGCACTTCCGGGATGGCCTCAGTTATTCGTGAGTGCGAGCGGGCGACGCCGTGTAGCACTACCTCTGTGTCTGAAGTTGAAGAAAAGATTGCTCCGAGTCGTTCAAGTCGAAGTCGTTCTTCTCGTGCGAATGGAAGATTGCCGTTGTGGCAGATTGCGATCTGTCCATGTTGGCAGGTAACAAGAAATGGTTGTGCCTCGAGTATCGAGACCTCACCGGCGGTTGAGTATCTGACGTGGCCGATTGCGCTTGCTCCGCGGAGTTTGTCGAGTCGTAACTGATCGAATGCTTCAGAGACGTGTCCCATTGCGCGCTCCAATCGCAGCTCGGCGCCGTCAGAAGCGACAATGCCGCACGACTCCTGCCCACGATGCTGGAGTGCATATAACCCCAGGTATGTTAGGCGAGCAGCATCCTGATGACCATAGATCCCAAAGACACCGCATTCTTCATGAAATTTATCGAGAAGTATTTCCGTCAAAATGATTATCCAGTAACTATTTGCAAAGTGAGCTTACTTCGGCTCTCTAAACCTTTCAACTCCGACTCGCAAAAATTCAGGTCACACACAAACACGGATTACAGCAGTTTAGAAGAAACCTGACTTGCAGGCTCATTTGTTTATTGTTCCCAACTGTCAAATCTCAGGGCTCGGTTGCTTCGTTACCGAAATCCGCGTACCTCCGGTATTATTGGCGACACGGCAGCGGGAAAGTCTCTTCTTTAATCGAACGATCGAGAACCTGAGTCGATGTGGCGAATCCTCTTATCAATCACTTTCGTGCTTACGCTGGTTGCAGCTTGCATCTGGGCAGCACGAGCGGCTAACAAACTGCCGGAGACCGCCCGAACCGGGCCGCAGCTCTTTTCGAAATATTGTGTGTCATGTCACGGCAAAGATGGTCGAGCAAAAACGCTAAAAGCAAAATTCAATCATGCCCGCGATATATCGGATGCCAAGTGGCAGGATGAAGTGACGGACGAAAGAATTTTTAATTCGATCCTAAACGGCAGAAGTGTCCGCGGTAACATGCCCGCGTTCGGCAGAAAGATTACCGAACAGGAGGCAGAGGCCCTCGTCACGTACGTAAGAGGTTTACGCAAGTAGGCGATAAGTGAAATTCCAGATTGTGCATCGCCGGCTCGTAATAGTTGTGTTGCAGGTCGGGCTGTTGATGGTGCTGATAGGCGCCGGTTGGTTGATCTATCGTCGTATTCCACCAGCAATGTCCGCCGACGGCGCCTACGGCTCTGCAGCCACGAATGTTGAACTAGTAATGCATCAGCCTGGCGATTTAAACGTGCAAGGTCTGGATGTCACCGTCGAACTCTATCCCGTGGATATTATTGCGGTCAGACACGAGTTCTTTAGCGAGCCTCGCCCGGGAAAGCGGATTGAGGATTTCGAACGCGAGCGCATGAGAGGCCGGACACCAGTTAGCACGCGGCTCGACAAACAGGGTCGCGGCTCCGTGCAATTGACACCAGGAAATTGGTGGCTTCATGCACGCCTGTCCGGCGATGAAGAAATTGAGTGGCGACTGCCCGTCAGCATCAACGGTTCGCGACAGCTTATCGAGCTAACTACAGTGAATGCGTACACTCGAAGTAAGACCTTTTAATTGCTCGTCGTCTTTCAGTCTTACGGTGAATACGTAATCCGAACCTTAATTCCAGACAACCCAAAGGCAAAGACCACGCCGAGATGAAAGCCCTTCGCGTTTACAACAAACGTCTCTTTGTGAAAGACGTTACTACGCCGAAACCACGCGGCGAGGCAATGTTGCGTGTGTTGCTATCGGGAATATGTAATACGGATCTTGAGATTGCGCGGGGATACGCAGGCTTCAAAGGCACCATCGGACATGAGTTTGTTGGCGTGCTTGAGGAACCTGCCGGCCATGATCTTGCCGGACGCAGAGTCGTTGCTGAAATAAACGCGGGATGTGGACGCTGCGCGTTGTGCCGCGCTGGAGATCCCCGTCATTGCGCAAAACGGACTGTGCTTGGGATTGTCGGCCGTGATGGCGCGCATGCAGAGTGGGTGCGAGTACCTCTGGCGAATTTGTTACCGGTCCCCGATTCTATTCCTGATGAGCACGCAGTGTTTGTTGAGCCGCTTGCAGCTGCTCGAGGAATTCTCGAAGCTTCTTCGATTACTGAGGAGGATCGCGTGGCCGTTATCGGCGACGGCAAACTGGGGCTATTATGTGTTCAGATAATGGCGTTGACCGGCGCGAGGACCTCACTGGTTGGAAAATACGCGACCAAATTGCGAATCGCTGAGCGACGTGGCATTGAAACTATCACCGTCAAGCAAGCAGCAAAACGTAAACAACAATATGATGTGGTTGTCGAAGCATCAGGGGCGCCAGCGGGATTTCAGCTGGCACTTGACCTGCTGCGTCCCAAGGGACGGCTGATCCTTAAATCCACTTTTCACGACACCACTGAGGTCAATCTGGCTCGAGTGGTTGTGGATGAAATAATGATCGTGGGTTCGCGCTGTGGTCGTTTTGCTCCGGCTCTTGACCTGCTGAAGAATAAGGCCATCGACGTTGATAGTTTGATTAGCGAAGAGTATGCGTTGTCTGAGGGGGTGTACGCGATGGAGAGGGCGGGCGCAAAGGGAGTCCTGAAAGTATTGTTGAGGCCCTGAGCAGGACCTGCATTCCATCCGTCGACCTAACTTGGCTAATATACTTATTTAAATGGTTTTATGGATACTCTCCTCACCATGGAAGAGATATTCCCAAAAACACTTTTTCAGCAGTCAAATACTTCTCTAATCCTGACACCGCACTTGGCTGCATGGTCGCATCCGTTGGCCGGATGGTATTACTTGCCCGCGTTGCGATTCGACAAAGCACTCGTTTCTTAAGACTCGTCGTATTTGGATCTGCAAAGGCTGCAAAAAGCATTTCAGCGTTAGCCCCTAGCCCTGCCTCTGATTAACGTTCAGCTTCCTAAGCTTTTAGGAGGCAATAACACCGTGTCTAATTAGTGCATAGACTTTGAATCAAGTATGTTATTGCTCTATTTTGCTCGCTGACAACGCTTTGGCTATACTCTAGGCCTTCTTTGACGCTCCCGCGGCCATGAATCGTAGGTGGCCACTCGCGGGAGCGTTCAACGTCACAGAATCTTGAAGGTGGTGAGCTATGTTCGACTCGTTCGATGATAAGGCGACCTCTCCCGAACGGATGATCTTAAACAAACTCCGTATCTGGATTGCCGCACTCGGCGTGGCTTGTTTGGTGGCTGGAATCGGGATTGGCGCAATTCTGTCCGGGAGGCCCACTGTCGCTCAAAATGACATACAGACTGCAAGAGCGCCCGAAGCGTTATCCGCCTCATTTGCCGAAATCGCACGTCGAGTCGAACCGGCAGTGGTGAACATTGAGACATTGCAGAGTGCTGCGGACGTTGCGGATAAAGATGACAACGACAAAGACGAACAGCCGTCGAACAATCCACTGTTGGATATGTTTCGGCGGCAACAGCGTCGCCCAACACGGGGAGTGGGCAGCGGGTTTATCGTCAGTCCGAAGGGTTACATACTCACCAATGAACATGTGGTTGAAGGCGCGAATCGAATCATCATTGGATTACAGTCTGGGGAGACGTATCCCGGACAAGTAGTCGGAGTGGATTCAGAAACTGACGTTGCGGTTATCAAGATCAATGCGCTGCGAGATCTTCCGACCGTGACGTTGGGAGATTCAAACGCAGCACAAGTAGGCGACTGGGTCCTCGCGATGGGATCTCCATTCGGTCTCGATCAAACGGTGACCGCCGGTATCATCTCCAAAAAAGAACGCGAGAGTCCCTACTTCACAAATTTCCAGCACTTTCTGCAAACCGACGCCGCAATTAATCGGGGAAATAGTGGTGGCCCACTCGTGAATATGCGCGGTGAGGTTATCGGCATGAATTCACAGATTGCGACCTCAACCGGCGATTACAACGGCATCGGCTTCGCGCTTCCCGCTAACGAAACCAGTTTTGTCTACCATCAGCTAATCACGCAGGGCAAAGTGAAGCGTGGGTTCCTTGGCATCACGCTGGATTCGGTCCACGAGGAGTTTGCTAAAGTTTACGAGCTACCCGAAGCGAAGGGCGCAATCGTGATAGGCGTAGCACCGACTGAAGGTGGTCAGGTAACTCCGGCCGCGAAGGCAGGCATTCAGTCGAACGACGTTATCATCGAATTCAACGGAACGCCTGTTGTGAACGCACAAGATTTGATTCAACGAGTAGCAGGCACTCCGGTTGGCGATTCCGCATCGCTGGTGTTTCTCCGTGAGATTGATGGCAAGCTCGAAAAGCATATTGTGACGGTGGTCCTGGGCGAAAGACCGGTTTTGGCTACGAAAGAGACTCAAGAACCTGTGAAGCCGAAGAGTTCGGATCCTAAAGGCAATGCGCTTCATTTGGGAATCACGCTCGCGGAATTGACTCCGCAACTCGTTACCGAAAAACACCTAAATGGCGTGCATGGATTGTATATAAAAGACATCGATCCAAATGGATTGGTTGCTGAAGTGCGTATACGACAGTCGTCGCGACCCGCGCTGTTGGAAGGCGATGTTATCACCCGGATAAATCGGATTCCGGTGAATTCGCTGGCGGATTTTCAGCGTGTCCTAAACACGCTGAAGGGTGGAGACCCGATCGTGCTGAATGTAGTTTCGCCACGCGATGGAGTTGATGAGCGGCCGCAGCAATCTATTGTCCAGTTTACGTATCAATAGTGTTTCGCGTCGTCTGACCACTGGTTGAGGCGATGCTTACATAGATTACCGACAGATAGCCCCCGATCAAGCGACGGGAAGCACCGTCTCATCAAAATTCGCGGTGTCGTCTGAACTGATGGAGATTTGTGTCTCCATCCCACACAAGTAACACACGAGCATTTTTATGGCCCAGGCAAAAAAGGCAGTTTCACGAGCAAGCAAAAAACAAAACGGCCGCGCCACTTCGCGTACTTCAGTTAAGACATTTCTAAACTACATTGGCGGACAATGGGTCGGCAGCGAGTCAGGCGAGTTGTTTGAAAATATCAATCCGGCCGACACGCGAGATGTCATTGGACGTTTTCCTCTTTCAAACGCGGATGATGTAAACGCTGCAGTGAATGCAGCGCAGGATGCATTTGATCGCTGGCGTCGAACGCCGGCGCCGCGTCGCGCTGAAATTCTTTTTAGGCTTGGTGAAATCCTGATTCGCGAGAAAGAGAAGTTCACGACCGATATGACTCGGGAGATGGGAAAGGTGTTGAAGGAGGCTGGCGGCGATGTGCAGGAAGCAATTGATTGTACTTACTACACAGCCGGTGAAGGTCGACGACTCCATGGTTTCACCACTCCTGCGGAGATGCCGGACAAGTTTGCTATGTGTGTGCGTCAGCCGGTGGGACTTTGTGGGCTAATTACTCCATGGAATTTTCCAATGGCGATTCCGTCGTGGAAACTTATTCCTGCACTGATCTGCGGTAACACAGTCGTAATTAAGCCCGCTGAAGACACTCCACTTTCAACATACAACCTCGTGAAAGCCTGCGAAGAGGCAGGGATTCCACCTGGAGTGGTGAATCTAGTTACCGGCTTCGGTGAAAGTGCGGGCGCGGCGATGACCAATCATCCCGCGTTACGTTTGATCTCCTTCACCGGGTCGACGAGACGGGTCGTACCGTTGCCTCAGCATGCGCCGAGCGCAACGCGATCTGTTCGCTCGAGATGGGTGGGAAGAACGCTATCATCATCATGGATGACGCCGATGTTGACCTGGCGATAGATGGAGCGGTTTGGGGAGCATTCGGTACCTCCGGTCAGCGTTGTACGGCTTCGTCGCGCCTGATCGTGCACAAGAAAGTGTACAAGCAGCTTGTTAGCAAACTCGTTGAGCACACGAAAACACTCAGGGTGGGAAATGGCGCCGATCCAAAAACGGATGTGGGACCGGTCATCAACGCCGACGCAGTTGAAAAAATCATGGGTTATATACGTATCGGCAAGAATGACGACGGAGCCCGACTCGCTTGTGGCGGTAAGCGTTTGACGCGAGGCGATTACGCGAATGGCTTTTATATCGAGCCGACCGTTTTTGCTGACGTTGCGCCTGATATGCGTATTGGACAGGAAGAGATCTTTGGGCCAGTCACGTCAGTAATCCCAACTAACTCTCTGGAAGAGGCGGTAGAAATCGCTAACGGCGTCAGGTACGGCCTTTCTGCTGCAATTTATACGAGTGACGTTAATCGAGCATTCCACGCAATAAACGATCTCTACACCGGTATTTGTTACGTAAACGCGTCGACTATCGGCGCCGAGGTGCATTTACCGTTTGGTGGCACTAAAGCGACGGGCAACGGACATCGCGAGGCAGGTACACAGGTGCTCGATATCTTTTCTGAATGGAAATCAATTTACGTTGATTACAGTGGCAAACTGCAAAGAGCGCAGATTGACACCGTCGAGTCGCCGCAATGAACTTTGCTGAATCGAATCCGTCATACCTGGAGGGCAAACAGTGATCGTCGGCTTGCCAAAAGAGATTAAGGACAACGAATACCGCGTAGGTTTGACACCCGCCGGAGTGCGCGCACTAAAGGACGCGAGCCACGAAATCATTGTTGAGCACAATGCCGGCGCCGGTTCAGGCTTCGAAGACGAGCTTTATCAGCGGGCCGGAGCCAATATTATCGAATCGGCGGACGACGTTTGGGCCACAGCCGAGATGATCGTCAAGGTCAAGGAACCGATTGCGCCGGAGTATCCGCGAATGCGTGCCGGCCACTTGTTGTTCACGTATTTGCATCTTGCTCCAGATCCGCACCTCACAAAAGAACTGCTCGATCGGAAAATCACCGGCATCGCTTACGAAACAATTACAGACCGTCGTGGGACGCTACCCTTATTGACGCCCATGTCGGAAGTTGCGGGCAGGATGGCAATTCAGGTTGGTGCGCACTACCTCGAGAAGATGAGTGGTGGCGCCGGCATATTGCTCGGCGGTGTACCGGGCGTCCCCGCAGCGCGTGTTGTGATTATCGGCGGTGGTGTGGTTGGCACTAACGCCGCGAAGGTTGCTGTGGGTATGGGCGCTCACGTAACGATTATCGATAACAACCTCGACCGTTTGCGCGAGCTCGACGACATTTTCCTCTCAAAGATTTCCACGCTTGCATCAAGCGCTTACATGATCCACGACGCGATCTCACAAGCGGATTTAATCGTGGGCGCCGTTCTCGTTCACGGCGCAGCCGCCCCAAAATTAGTTACCCGCGCGATGCTGAAGGACGTTCCTAACGGTGCAGTGATTGTTGACGTGGCCGTGGACCAGGGCGGCTGCATTGAGACAACGCACCCAACGACGCATTCAAACCCAACTTATTATGTCGAAGGCGTGTTGCATTACTGCGTTGCGAACATGCCGGGGGCCGTTCCCCGCACATCAACATTCGCGCTTACCAACGCAACTCTTCCGTACACACTCAAGCTTGCGAAGAAAGGCTTCTACGAGGCGATCTCAACAGACGCCGGATTAAAGGCTGGTGTCAATACCTATGATGGTCACTGCACGTACGAAGCCGTGGCCACAGATCAGGGCATTCCCTACTCGCCCATCGACGATCTCCTGCACAGTCCAAGTGCAGTTCCTGCTTAGCTGAAGATCACAAGCTCGCATACATCGCCGGTAGCGGTCGTAGTGAAATTGTCAACGCCTGGTGATAGTTGATGTATCGGAGAGTCTTGACCCGATTCAAGGCTCAAAGGTAAAAGCTGCTTAGCAACGTTACGGGCGTCAGTTCGAGCGGGAAAGATTGCCAATTGAGTTGGGCGGATTCTCGCGGCTGTCAGCACGTCGAAAACAGCCCATTGAGAGTTACACGTCGCGTAAGTAGGCGACCAGTTTCTGCATCAGCGTCAAGGAACATGGATTAGCCTGCTCAACTGCGTCTTTCGGTTCATTGTATGTTGTTCAGCTGCGACACGAATCTCGAAACGTTTCATGTACTGACCAGACCTTCGACGCACTCGAGCAGGTCTTCGGGAGATACTGGTTTGGAGAGAAAGGCGTCAGCCTGTTCTGCTTCTGATAAAGCGTCTTTCCGTCCCAACGCGCTTAACAGGACGATTGGAACTTTTGACAACTGCTGACTGGCCCGCACAAAGCGACACAGTTCATAGCCACTCAGGTTCGGCATTATTGCATCTGTTATAACGATGTCTACACTGGAATTTAAGAGGGCTTTCATTGCCTCGAGTCCGTCTGCGGCGGATGTGACCTGGTAGCCAGCCCGCATAAGAATAACTTCGAGGTAACGCCGCAGCGCGCGGTCGTCTTCGGCCAGCAGTACGCGCACTCCTCTCGCGGGCGCAGAAGAATGTTCTGATGAATCAGACTTTGACGCTTCTTTATTATGTTGGCTGGTCATCAGTTGCCGGAATTCAGGTGGGACTTTCGGTGTCTGGCGGCGCGATTAATGCCGAATTCAGAGTAAGACGCGGAAGAAGTGCTTGTCAACGGGTTTGTAAATCCAGGGATTAGCCTTCGGCGGGTTGTTTGGCTGCAGCGGCGAGTGCCGTTAAGCGTGCAATCTTCTGCTCGAACGTCTCACCGGGTACTGGCCCTGTATCAACAACGCCGCAGTAAGTGGATCTTTTCATCAGCGTTCGATCTGCTTTGCCTGTAGGCTTGTGAGCCGCAGCGTCCGCCGTCGCTGTCGCGACGGGCGCTGCTGTTGACGGCGCCGGGGCTGATGCAACAGGAGGTTCCGACGCTACTGGCGCTGCAACGGTTGCGGCTGCCGGATTAGCTGCCACAGACGCCGTTGGACCACCATCTTCTTCGGAACGCTGTTTTGCCGCGGCGGCCAAAGCTTTCAACCGAGCAACTTTCTGTTCGAACGTCTCACCGGCAACTGGACCAGTGTCTGTCACACCAGCATACGTTGAGCGTTTGAATAATTCGCGGTTTGGCTGGGCACCGGCTTTGTGTTCTGCGGGCGTAGCAGCCGGAGTTGTAGTTGGCGTTGGTGTGCGTGCAGGCGCCGTTTGAGCTGCAACGGCTTTTGGCGGCGGTTGTCCCGCGGCAGCCGCAGTCTTTGCGGCGGCAGGTTTTGCATGGCTATGTTCACCGCCACCCTCAACGATGACATACACCCCACGTTCGTCTTTTTTGATTACGGGAAGCGTGCCGCCTGCCGCTTGCAACAAAGCCGACAATTCGGCTTCGACGAAGCGCTGTTGCTTTTGTGGATCGCGAACGTGTCCGAGCGGCGGACCCATGTAGAGCGTTCCGCACGTCTGACACTTGAACAACACATCATCACCCCGCAGATGCACTTCGGCAGGCTCTCCTGCAGTGGCTAATTGTTTCAAGTGTCCCCAGCACGGTTTTCCTTTTGCATTCTTCTCGCTGCAAACAGTCTGCGCATTTACGATCCGTTTCGGAACTAGTGCGGCGGCTACGGCACTTTGAGATTTGTTATCGTCGACTGTTGCTGACATTGTTGAGTCTTTCGGAGCGCTGCAGTTGAAGGCGAATCTTACCGATTTCATCGAAGCAGCGTCAACACGTTACAAAAATTACATCAACTGATCCGGCGGCATTTAGCCGGCGGCGCGCGAACTCGAGAATCAATCAAGTTCTCATCTGTTCTCACAAACCTCTCAATCACCCGCGGCGTGCTATCCTGCAGCGACGATGCTTCGTGGAGCTTTTGGATTCATCTGGCGTCATCTACCGCCGGGAGTTCGTCGTTGGAGCATGCGTGCGACTCAGGCGCGCTTTACCGTTACGGCTGCTGCGATCATTCTCGACAATCAGGGTCAAGTGCTTCTGTTGAAGCATCGTTTTCGTGCCGGGAGCGGCTGGGGCATGCCCGGCGGATTCATTAAACCCGGTGAACAACCTGAAGAAGCTCTGCGTCGTGAGTTGCAGGAAGAAACCGGATTGCGCCTTGAAACACTGCAGATCTTCGCGGCGCGCAGTTTTAAACGACCGCGGCAGATTGAGATCGTTTACCTGGGTCGCGCAAATGCGCGCGGCACACCGCAGAGCATTGAAATTGAAACACTAGGATGGTTCCGTCCCGATTCATTACCCTCCGGACTTCCATTCGACCAGCAACGTCTGATAGAACGTGCGGTCGCGAATGGAGCAAACGCCGTGGATTGATGTATGCTGCGCGGTCGCATTTATGATCGGCAGTCCAAAATTAACACCTGGAGAAGCCAATGGTTCAGCTAATCCCATCGCAGGACACCATCATGCAGATTCTGAAACGCACCGGCGCGTTTCGTGAAGGTCACTTCGTCTATCCCAACGGCAAACACTCGCCGCACTATTTTCAAATGCCACTCGCCTTTCGTTATTACGATACCGCTCGTGTCCTCGCGGTAGCGTTGAGCCGGAAGTTTCGGCTCGAGAAAGATATTTCCAGCCGTCTGCCAAAAGTTTCCATCATTAGTCCCAGCTCAGGCGGCATTCCCGTAGCCTTCGGTGTACGCGATGCCTTGAATGCGGAACAGATTTACTGGGCAGAACAAGAGCGCGGCGAGCGGATGTTCCGACAGTATGTAAATCAGGGCGAAGTGAATCCGTGCATACTTGTGGACGACATAATTCGCAGCGGACACGCGTTGGAGGAAACAGTGTCACTGGTGAAAGAGCTTGGAGCAAAGATCATTGGCTGTGGGGCGATTGTGCGATTCACGTCTGCGCCCGATTCAATAGAGGGAGTACCAATTAAGTCGCTGGTAAACTTTGATGCGCGCCTTTACGAAAACGCCGACGATTGCAAAGAGTGCCGCGAAGATGTCTCCGAGGAACACGTGCGCTTTTAGAATTTTGGGAAAAGTGAAGAAGCGACGGCGCCTTTGATTTTTTCCGAATCTCAACTCTCTGTCATTGAAAGCGCCGGCGCCGCGCTCTGCGGGCGCAGTCCAAGCTAGATCTCGTGGCGGTTTGCCAGCGCCTTATCCATCGTTACTTCGTCAACGTATTCCAGGTCGCTTCCTACAGGCATTCCCATGGCGATTCGCGTAACTCTCACGCCGAGTGGTTTTAGCAGACGCCCGATGTAGTTTGCCGTTGCCTCGCCTTCAGTAGTCGGATTTGTCGCGAGAATTACCTCACGCACGTCGATCCCTTCATTATTCTCGCGCTTCAAACGAGGCAGTAAGTTAGCGAGGTGAAGTTCGTTTGGACCAATGTGCCGAATTGGGGAAAGGCTGCCATGAAGCACGTGATAGACACCCTTAAAACTTCGCGTCTTCTCCACCGAGACGAGACTATGCGGCTCTTCAACGACACAAATTACTGAATGATCGCGAGAGGGTGATGAACAAAAGCGACAGGGATCCACTTCTGTCAGGTTGTTGCAAATAGAGCATAAAACTATGCGTTGCTTCACGTCGCGCATGGCCGCAATAAGTCGCTCCATGTCTGCTTCCGGCGTGCGCATGATGTGAAACGCCAGTCGCTGGGCAGACTTGTGACCAATGCTCGGCAGCCGCTTGAGCTCATCAATCAGTTTTGTTACTGGTTCAGCGTATTCCATCATGAATGATTATTTCTTCGAGCGAGTGGCGATTAATCTAGCCGAACAGACCGCCCAGCCCTGGTGGTAACATGCCGCCAAGCTTACCCTTCATTGCTTCGTCAACTTTGCGGTTTGCTTCGTTAGTCGCAGCAACGATCATGTCCTGCAGCATCTCAACGTCGCCTTCCTTGACAGCTTCCGGATCAATTTTAAGAGCGACGATTTCGTGGTTGCCCTTCATTTGCACGCTCACGACACCGCCACCCGCTGAAGCATCGACGCGTAACTCTTCCATCTCTTTTTGCATTTTTTCCTGCATTACCTGCGCCTGCTTCATCATTTGTTGAATGTTGAATCCGCCTGGGAATTTCATGACATTACCTCTCGTCGAAATGGAACTTGCTGAAAGCATCGTAGCTGCGTCTAGATGTTGAATGCAATTAGCGCGACCATTTTTTGATCACTGGGAGCGCGGATATTTTCGTCCGCTCCTGTGTGGGCGAGACGACCGCGTTCCCGCGCACTCCTAAGTGTTTGAACTATGTAACACGTACCTTTAGGATTGGCCGACATGGATGCACTCCCCTCAATTGAACGTAACCTGTCTGTCACAGTAAAACTCTATTACGACCTGCAACGCGCGTCAGTCGAACCGGCTCCCTTCTTAATCGCGCTTCACGGTTACGGTGCGAATAAAAAGCAAATGATGCGCGAGGCGAAGCTGATCGCGCCCGCAGGTTTTGTTATTGCGTCGCTTCAGGGTTTTCACCAACACCTGCGAGAACCGAAAGAAAAGGGTGGCCCATTAAGATTTGGTTTTGGCTGGCTCACAAATTTTCGCCCCGAAGAATCTGTTGCGGTACACCACAAACTGCTGTTGGATCTCATTGAGAATCTAACAGCCGAAGCTGTAGCCGATGCAAACAAAATCTTTCTCCTTGGATTCTCCCAATCGTGTGCTCTGAACTACCGGTTTGCGTTCACTTATCCAGATCTATTGCGGGGTGTTATTGGTATTTGCGGAGGTCTGCCTGGCGATTGGGAAACGAGTGCTGCATATAAACAGACTAATGCGGCGGTGTTTCATCTGGCCGGAGAATCTGACGAATTTTACCCACCGGAGCGAGTTAATAATTATGAACAGCGACTACGACGACGCGCTACAACGGTGCAATTCAAAACCTACGACGCACCCCACGAAATCGTCGACTCAATGCGCATTGATATGAAGCTGTGGCTTGAATCGATGTGCAACGCACGTGCCGGCCCTGGTATAGATGGCCCAATCAATAAGCACTGAAAATGCGAAATAACAACCAACCTTATGCCGCTCTTTCAGAGCGCAAAAAACTCTTGCGCATGTCCCAGGGGCTACGACTCCGCTCCGCTCCGTGCTTGCCCCTGGCTTTTATCTTTTCGCCCCTTTGGCGCTCCGTATTTGAAATTTTTACTTTAGAGGCAAGGGCAGGGATTTCCAGATTTCGACTTTGTCTCAAAAGTCCGACAGAATTTCTTGAGCGCCAAGCGCGCGGCAAGATCAAAACAAAGCAGAATGCTAAGCAAAGTCGCATCTGGTAAAAAAGCTGCATTATCAAACAAGCGATCGCGTTTTGATTCTAGCCAAGCCTGAAATGCGGAGGTAAAATCCCCGCCGTTTCCAATCGCAGTTTGGCAGTCAGTAGCTCAGCCGATTGCGAGCGCTCCTCTTGTTGTCGTATCCGGCGAAGCTCTGTCCAGTTTGCGGCAATCGTATTCACAAAGTCGCGTTGCTTTCATTTCCGGCAGTTATCACCAACATCTGAAGATGCCTGGTCACCCTCTGGAAACTCTGCTTCAGGACCTTTACTCCGCGAACCCACAAGACGCGTGGGCAGAATTTTTATCTGAATTTGCGCCGGTTATCTACCAGGTCGTCCGTCGCTTTGAGTCAGACGCAGATAACGCTGCCGACTGTTTTCAATTTGTCTGCGAGCAATTGATAAACAATCGGGCAAAACGTCTGCGGAAGTTCAAAGGAAATGGACCTGCTACATTCACGACCTGGTTACGGGCGGTAGTACGCAATCTGTGCATTGACTGGCACCGCAAGAGATTCGGACGTAAACGGCCCTTTAGTGCGATATCGCGTTTGGCCCCATTCGATCAGGAAGTTTTCCGCATTCTGTATGAATGGGCATTGCCCACGAATGAGTGTTTGGCATTGCTGAGGTCCACCTTTTCGAATACAACCGCCACTCGCATCAATGAAAGTCGCGAACGAATTGAAGCGGTGTTGACCACGAACCAGCGTTGGTTGCTTACCCAGCGCGCCGCGAATATGAACGGAAACGCGGCGTCAAATTCCGATGTTGAGGCTCTCGTTCGCAATTTAGCCGACACCCAACAAGTCAATCCCGAAATATTGGCAATTGAAAACGAACGACGAAGAAGGGTGACGCAGGCCATGGCAAAGCTGTCGCCTAAAGAACGTCTACTAATACGTTTGCGTTTCGAAGAAGGCGTGACCCTCGACAAAGTGGCGGGATTGCTTGGTCTCGGCAACGCGCAACGAGCAGATCGTCAAATAAAAGAAATTTTGGGTCGCCTGCGAAAGCTGATCGGTGATTAGTACGACGATACAGGATACAACCGGAAAAATTATCCGTATGTCCGTGAAAGACGTCAGAGATTTGAAATGGACGAAAAGGAACTAATAACTCTACTTCGATCGCACGGTGACAAGTACGGCGAACGCGGTTGGCGCTGCCCTGACGACAATCAACTTGCGGGCTATCTAAACGGTCAGTTTCGAGACCGACGAAAGATCGAGAAACATTGTGCAGATTGCCAAAGATGCCTCGAGACGGTTGCTTTTTTGGTGCAGCAGTTTGAGCCGGCCGAGAATGTTCCTACAGGTGCTATGAATCTCGTGCGGAGTCTGGCAGAGCCACGACAATCACCGTCATGGAATTCGCGTTGGGCCTTTGCCGCCGCGAGCGCTTGTGTGCTGATCGTCGCAGCCTTACTTCTTTGGCAGCTTCGATCGGGAAACACACCCGCGCCGCCAGCTGACCTGGTCGCGCAGCGAAACGAACCTGCTGTCTCTGCTAAAGAGCCACCTTCGATAGGAAATCCGACTAAACCCGTAGCTGCTTCGCAACTCGAAAAGCCAAAGACTAGCTCAACACACGAATCACTCGTACGAGGCACAGCTTCGGAACCGAGATTATCGGTCATTTTCCCACGCGAAAACGCAATGATGCATTTATCTCAACAAACAGTGCTTTGGAAACCCGTACCCGAAGCCGTTTTTTACGAGGTGAAAATTGTAGCCGGTGACGGAACTCCCGTGGTGTCACAAAGCACTAACAACACTGAACTTCGGCTGGGCGTCGATACGCTTCAGTCAGGTTCGCAATACTTCGTAACTATCATCGCCCACTTGAGCGGAGCGCGCACCGTGAAATCGCAACTCGTGAAGTTCCGTGTTGCTGCGCCGTAATGGTTCGCAATGTTATCCCTTCAACAACGAAAGAGATATGTTTTGATGGTTCTGTTGTTGTGTGTTTCCTGCTTGGACGTTCCAGCTCAGACTCCCACCTCGAGCAAAAACCCAACAGCGACTGAGGCCCTGGAATCCGCGAAGAAGATCTACTCCGAGGATGGTCCCGCCAAAGCACTGCCAGAATACGAGCGCGCCCTCGCGCTATTTCAAAAGGAAGGCGACCGAAAGGGCGAAGCGATAACTATCGGCCTAATGGGAAACGCGTACAAGAACCTCGGGCAACCAGTGAAAGCCCTCGACTTTATGCAACGCGCCCTGGCCATGAAACGCGAGCTGGGTGATCGACTCGAAGAAGGAAAGACCTTAAGCAATATCGGGTTGTTCTACTGGCACACGAGTGATTACACGAAGGCCATTATCTATCTCAACCAGGCTGCTGTGGTCGCAAAGGAACTGAGTAATCGGAATCTGGAAGCAGCGATTCATAACAACATCGGTCTCGTCTACGACGAAATAGGCGAGGCCAAATCCATCGACGAGTTCAAACACGCGATTGAGCTGTATGGCTCCGAACCGACTAAAGGGTTGACAGACGCTATTGGTAATCTAGGGGGCTGGAATCTGTTACATGGCAACTACGCTGAAGCACTTCACTACTACCAGCAAGCGCTGCAAATCGATGAGAGGTTGAAATCGAAACAGTCGATCACTCTTAATCTGGAAAACATCGGGTTGTCGTTAATAGGTTTGGGACGAAATGAAGAAGCAATTCAGAACGTCAATCGCGCGATTACACTTGCCCATGAGGGCGGTTTTGTAAAAGACGAAGCTGATTGTCGTAAGGCAAAGGCAAGTGCATTGCTCCAGTTGGGGCGCTACACCCCGGCGTTGGAAGAATATAACCTGGCAATTCAGGTTTACCAGAATGCCGGACTTAGTGAAGAGCCTGAATTCAAACAGAACCTCGTCGAAGGACTCGGTGACCTTGGCAATTTGGAAGTTCGATTAGGTGATATAGCTTCAGCGGAAAGGGATTTTCGCCGCGCTATTACGGTGTCGGAAGAAATCAAGCATCCTCGTGGCGTGACCACAAACCTCATCTCCCTTGGCGATCTTCAATTCAGACAAAACAGATACCTCGAAGCGTCGGCGCTATACAATCAAGCACTTATCCGAGCGAATGGCGCGGAGGACAAAGCCAATGCTGCGTCAGCAAGAGTTCAACTCGCTCACACGTATTGTGGCCTGAAAAAGTTTGCAGATGCAGAGGCGCAGGCACGACAAGCGATCCAGATCGCCAGCTCAATTCAATCCAAACCGCTGGAAGCCGAAGCACTGTACGCTCTGGCCGAAGTGCAGAGACAACAGAATCGTTTACAAGAGGCGTTGTCTAGCTTCACCGATGGTTCCGACATCGCCCGCGATATTGCTAATCCAGAACTGAGCTGGCGATTTGATTATGGACGTGGCCAAACACTTCAAAGTCAGCGCCGAAATAATGAGGCGCTCACTGCTTTCGAAAACGCCGTCAGGACCATCGAGTCAGTGCGCAGTGAGTTGCGTGAGGAACGTTTTCGCGCAGGATACATTGACGATAAGTATGACGTTTACGTCGCGCTGGTGCAGTTGCTGCTCAAGTTGGGCCGTCCCGAAGAAGCATTTGTTGCCGCTGAAAAACTTCGGGCGCGTAGTTATCTGGATCTCCTGAGCCGTGGTCAACCACCCATCCTCAATGAAGCGCAACGCCAAAAAGAAGAAACTCTACGCTTCCGAATCCGCGACCTGCAAAAGAAACTAGAAGAAGAGAACTCAAAGTCATTACCAGAGAAAAGAGGACAGGTTATTGATGTCTATTCAAAGGAATTGGCCGTTGCCGAACGCGATTACGAAAACTTTCTCGCTGATATTTCCAGTTCAGAATCTTTTTATTCCAACGTGCGCAGTTTGAAAGTTCCGTCAGGATCGGATGTGCAGCACCAACTGCAGGCCGACACGGCACTGATTGAATATGTTCTCGGCGAACAGGAAGTCGTCGCGTTTGTGGTTACGGCTGAGGGTCTTCATGCCAAGCCGATTTCTGCCCGTCATCAGGATGTGGAGAGCAAGGTCGAGACTTTGCGCGGTTTGATGTTGCGCAACAAGACTGACGAATGGAAATTGCCGGCGGCCGCGCTTTATCAAACCCTGGTCGGGCCGATTGAAAATGAAGGATGGCTGAAAGGTAAAACGAAGCTCTACATTGTTCCGCACGCCATTCTGCACTACGTCCCTTTTGCCGTACTTCAAAACAAAACCAAACTACTCGTCGACGATTACGTTATTGCCTATTTGCCCGCCGCCGCAGCGCTACTTGAGGCAAATACATCGAGTGGGGCCGGCACTTCCATGTTGGCAATGGCGCCAGCCAATACGCGGCTTCAATACACGAAGTTGGAGTCGGAGAGTGTTTCCGGCTTTTTCCCCCGACAGCACACACTGCTCGTCGGTTCGAAAGCAACCGAGAGTTCATTCAAGCAATTAGCTGATGAATTTGACCTGATTCACCTGGCGACACACGGCTACTTCAACAAAACAAACCCATTACTTTCGGGATTAACTTTAGAACCGGATGGAATCGACGATGGGCGATTGGAAGTTCACGAGATCATGGGTTTGCGTTTGCGGGCAAAGCTAATCACGTTGAGTGCGTGCGACACAGCCGTGGGCAGTGGCTATTTTTCTCACGTTCCCCCGGGGGATGACCTGGTCGGCTTGACCCGCGCCTTTTTATCAACCGGCGCTACAGCGGTGCTGGCAAGCCTTTGGGAAATCAACGATCGGTCGGCAGTCAGTTTTATGGACGGTTTTTATCGCGAGCTTAGACGGACTGATAAGGCAACGGCACTTGCTTTGGCTCAACGTCATATGCGCGGTCGTGCAATTTATCGCCACCCCTACTACTGGGCCGCCTTTGTAATGGTCGGGCAATGAACTGATGTCCGATATGCTTTCCGGCATCTGACTCCCGCGGTGGAACTAACAATATCCAACGTGGCTATATAGCTGCGCACTACGTCACGCGAAGCTAAAGCATGAGACAAAATCTTGCGGAAAAGAAATCTTCGCGTCCGTGTAAGGCAACGAATAGTTATCTCACCCCATGAAGCTACGGCTCGAAGGAGTACCTAGGATGATCGTTATATATCGAATATCTCCCACTTTGATATTTCTCTCTGCTTTGTTTGTTTTAATCTCACCGTGGGTCCTCCCACTTTCACATGCGCAAGGGCAGGTCCAGGTCACCGCGGCCAATCCCGCCTCCGCGGAACAAGGGACAGTAAACCTCAACGTGAGAGTCCTGGGCAAAGGATTCAAGAATGGAGCAAAAACAAACTGGTTCGTGACCGGAACAACAGATCCAGGAGGCGTAAGGGTTAACTCAACGACATTCGTGAGCAGTACGGAGCTCAATGCCAATATCACGGTGCCAGACGGCGCGACTATCGCGAGTTACGATATTCAAGTACTTAACTCTGATGGTCGGGGTGGCAAAGGAACCGAACTGTTTGCCGTGACCGCAAAGGGCAATCAGACTTCATGTGGCACAGATATAACGAATCTCAGCATTAGCATCTACAAGTACACCGATGCAACGAACACGACTACTTACAACATGTGGCCGGATATGACGTATGCCGATGGCAGCCCGGTACCTTACGTATCGGGCGAGACGAAAGGGCGAAACCACCAATCGATTGACGGCCGGTTCGAGATCGGCAATTGCAGTTATGATCTGACTCTGGGACTGTCGAGCCGGTATTTTACGTGGAAGTTTCCTGCCGGCTCAGTGGCGGCCTCTTTGGTCGGTTCTTCCGTGAATAGCTCCGGATTCAACATTGACCGCGTCGGCAGTGTACCCGTGACGGATGGCGGCGCGAACTTTTTGACGTGGTGCAATGGCGGGTCCGGGTCGGATAACTACGGCGGCTGTGGCGTGGATGGAGATGGGTATTTTGCGCGAAGGGCAATGGGCTCGGCGTTCCTCAACTACTCTTATGGGAATCGTTACAATTATTCGACTATAGATAACATTGAAACGGTAGCCGCAGGCACGGCCTACGTTAAGATCTATCATCCGAACGTGAATACGTGGATCATCATGCCCGACCAGGTGCAACCGCCTCCGGGCGTTACCGATCCAAATGCAACGGTCGGGCAGTGGTCAATTTTGCTTGACCGCACCACAAACCCGGATAGCGTCGCCGGCTACCAAAAGATGCCGTTCAAGATGGTGGTGACCAGGTTCTAAACATGAATATGAAGGTCGAGAAAGGTTCAGCACTAAGGGCGGTGACCCACATTGAGATAGACACTTCGCCGCTCCATCCTGTCTGGAGTAAGTTCATCCGCTACTGTGCGGAGTTACAGCACGGCGAGATCGAGCTGTTGAAGATTCAGGACGGTTTGCCAATGCTGGCCGAAGCCGTGAAAAAGAAAATTAAGTTCGCGCCCTAGGCCGCGCGGAAAGCTATCCAGTTAAACCATTGCGGTTGACCGAAGTACTCGGAGGCCGCTGTCGCAGACAACTCATCGGCGATGGCGGCCTTTTAGTGTTTTTTCGAAATCGCCTGCAAGAGAGGACGAAGCAGCAATGAAAAGTTCGCAAAGATTCACATTGATAGCGAGTGAGTTCCTCCATCGGAAGAGAATTCTGTTGGTTGTATTGCTTGCAGTTTCTATCCTGTCGATTGTAGCTATAACATCACGAGATGGAGCTAGAGCCTACCATGCTGTAATCGCTAGTCCAGTTCCGCAATCTGGATTCGTCATCACATCACCTACGGCAGGCTCGCTCGTTCCGTGTGGACAGCCAATAACCGTCACATGGGCCGGCGGCGAGCCGTCGGATAATGTGAATGTCGTGCTGATCGACGTACAGGCATTTCAAGTCTTCCAGGGTTTTGGAGTGGAGCCGAATACCGGCTCACGCGTTGTCACGATTGGGCCAGGCAGTTGTGGTCGCACTTCTCAGTTCTATGTTGAAGATTCCCCGCGCACAACCTGGACCTACGGACCAGTGTTCAACGTCGGCTGCGCGTCGGTGAACATTGCAAATGGGGACGTCGCTGGGCTGATTGCCGCAATCAACAGCGCGAATGTAAGTGGTTGTTCCACTACCGTGAACTTGGCGCCCAACGGAACTTATACCCTGACTGCAGTGGCCGACAACGGTGATCCGGATTTGTATCAGGCTAGCGGAGCCGCCGGTTTGCCCTATATCCGAACTCCGATCACGATCAACGGCAATGGCGCCACCATCCAACGAAGTGCTGCAACCGGAACGCCAGATTTTGGAATCTTTTCTGTTTCCGGGGCCGGTCCTTATAGGGGCAATCTGAGCTTAAACGGAGTGACGCTCATTGGTGGTTCTCTGGGAGCCCTAAACTTGGCCTACGGTACCGCTTTCATTCAAAACACCACTGTCACACAAAACAGCGGCGGAGGGATTAACACCATTTGCGGCAGCTTGACCATGGTGAATAGCACGGTCAGCTATAACACGTCCGATAGCGCTTGGGGCGGTGGCGGTATTTTTTTGTGGGGCTTTGCGTGCGCTCAAGGATACCCGGTTGCGAACATCAGCTTCAGCACCATTTTCGAAAACTCAAATCCCGGCTGGGGCCGAGGCAATGCGATTGGAACTGCATATGTCGGCAGCCCGGGAGGTGTATTTCTGAAAAACAGCATCCTTGCCAGCCCCTCACATCCATCGGAAGCTGTCTGTAACAACGGCGCCGGGACACTGTACTCGCTGGGTCACAACATACTGGGTGACACTGCGGACGTGTTCGGTTCAAGGTGTGACTCCGCGCTTACAGCGCCCGGAGATATGGTTAACACGAATCCACTGTTGGGCCCTCTTGCAAATAATGGCGGAATGACGCCAACTCATCTTCCCCAATGCAACAGCCCGGCAATTGACGCGGTACCGGTTGAAGACAGCACCGCCGTTAACAGCGTTCCAATCACAACCGACCAGCGCGGAATTTCGCGGCCGCAGCAATCCGCTTGCGATATCGGTTCGGTTGAGCTAGTGAATGCTACTCACGGGACGAAACTTTTCGCAGTTTCAAGCCAAGGCGAAGAATCTACTAACGAAGTGTTTCGTTACCAACTTGGGCCCACTGGGTCTCCCACATTAGACCTGACGATGACCCACGGCAGCTTTGATCGTCCTTTCGGGATTACATTCAACGCGGCTGGCGAGATGTTCATCGTAAATCGTGGCTCGGGTGGGGGAGGCGGAGGTTCGGTATCACGTTTCGTGAACGCCGGCCAAAGCCCTCTGTTCAATGGAGCCGTATTGTCGAGTAGTTTTGATACTCCGCATGATGCCGCTTTCAGGAATGGTGAGCTCTTCATTTCACAGAGGTTCGGAGCTGGAGCCCTAAGATTCTTGTTTGATGGTGCTGACAACGGATCGCTTAATGGCACTATCACGAATGGACTAAATCCCGGCTTTCCCCGCGGAGTGACGGTAAACCCGACAACCGGTGAGCTGTTCATCTCGGAATGTTGTGGAGTCAACGAGATAAACCGGTATGTGTTCGATGCTTCCGGGAATGCCATTCCGAACGGCGTAATCACCGGTGGTGGGCTTAGCAATCCGCATGCTATGGCCTTCAGTCCGTGGGGCGAACTATTCGTAGCCAATGTCGACGGTAACATCTCGCGCTTTGTCTTTGACGATTCGGGCAATGCGATCTCAAATGGGCAGCTCTCCGGAAATGGACTTTGTGGCCCGATAGGTCTGGCATTTAGCCCTTGGGGAGAATTATTTGTCGCGAACCATTTCTGCCCCAGGATTGCACGTTGGACTTTTGACGCTTCATTCAACGCGATCCCGAATGGCTCGTTCTCTACACCGGCCACGTTGGGTGACCTTGAGTTCCTTCCGGGGACAGAAATTCACATTAGCTGTGCGCGCGCCCTAACCGCACCAGCCAACACTGACTGTCTGGCTCCCGTTCCCAATGTTCTTAGCGATATCACTAGTTCGTCCGATTGCGGAGGATCCGTAACGTTGTCGCAGAGCCCGACAGCAGGCACGCTCGTTAATTTGGGCACGACCACCATAACCGTGACCGCATCGGATGCGGCTCACAATTCCAGCAGCTGTACGACCACCTTCACTGTAACCGATGTTACGCCACCGACGATCACTATCACTACACCGCCTTCTGGCGCCGCGTATCTGCTCAATCAATCAGTCGCGGCGAGTTATAGCTGCGCGGACTGTGGTGGCGTTGCATCGTGCGTTGGACCGGTTGCGAGCGGCAGCAGCATTGGTACTGCTTCAGTGGGAACCAAGGCATTCACTGTTTCAGCGAGCGACAACGCAAGCAACAACGCCGCGCCACAATCAGTAAGCTACACAGTCTCTTACGGCGTGGCAGTGCTCTTTGATCAAAATC
Source organism: Pyrinomonadaceae bacterium (assembly GCA_046262775.1). Taxonomy (GTDB): domain Bacteria; phylum Acidobacteriota; class Blastocatellia; order Pyrinomonadales; family Pyrinomonadaceae; genus PSRF01. The sequence goes on from JBHEMC010000018.1 coordinate 27,983, forward strand.
GCGCAGCCAAGAGTGGAAGCACCATCCCAATCAAGATTCAGCTCGTAGACGCCAACGGCAACAACGTCTCATTGCCCGCTGTTGTCGCCCATGCAGTAAGCGTGATTCAGACGAGTAGTAGTGCATCGGTATTGCTTGATGATGCAGGCCAGGCTAACCCGGACTTCGATTTTCGCTACGATTCGTCATTAGGTGGAACGGGAGGCTACATCTTCAATTTGAAGACTACGGGCTACGGCACAGGCACGTATGTGCTGAACTATACTGTTAGTGGTGACCCTGTCATCCACACGATTCAGTTTCAGGTGCGGCAGTAAGAGTGCCTCTGAAAAGTCCAAAAAGGGGTGGCTCTTTTAGCCATCCCTTTTCTGCCATCGCGCTCAACTGATGCGACTCGACATCCACCGCTGCAGTCCAATTGCAATAACCGCGATTACACATTTATCATCCGCACGCCCGGTTCTGAGTTTCTTACGGATTTTTGGTTCTGAAAATCCGTGGAATCGGAGTAATCTGTGGTTGATTAGTTAACTCTACTAGTAAAGAGTCACGCATTTCCTTTCTCACGCAAGCCGATCCTCAAACCTATGCGACAGGTTATTCACAGATTGGCGCCGATTTCACCGGATATAACCAAGGCTGTACGACATGTACCGCATAAGTGCCTATAACGCAGGAGTGCTTCCTCGAGAGCCGCCCCTACAGAATGCTGGCGCAAATTACCATCTACGTGATATATCTCCGCGCACCTGCCAATAGCACTTTGTTAACCGACTTTTGCAGACACTCTAGAACTCAAATGCGTTTAACTTTTCAAGTCGCGATCTTCGCATGCCTTTTTTGTGTTGCCTTTTTGCATAACCCTGTTTACGCACAATCAAGTCGGTTAGAGAAAACTAAAGCAGCAATCCGCAGCGTGCTTGAAGCGCAACGCGACGCCTGGAATCGCGGCGACGTTCAGGGCTACATGGATGGCTACGAGCGTTCTAAAAACACGGTGTTTGTTTCGGGCGATAACGTCGCACGTGGTTGGCAAACGGTGCTTGATCGTTACAAAGGCAACTACAACACGCGCGAGAAGATGGGGACATTGACTTTTTCGGATCTTGAAATCGATTTGTTGAGCCCTAACGCCGCTGTGGTGCTGGGACGATGGGAACTGCAGCGCGCAAACGATCATCCGCACGGCAGGTTCACACTTATCTTCAAGAAGACTAAAAACGCCTGGAAAATAGTTCATGACCACACATCGTCAGCATAATGGTCGATTCAATCAAGCTTTCACTCGCACGCGCATAAAGGGCAAGAAGTTACTGGTGTTCTTTCCCTCACTGGGTTAAATGCCCCGGTGAAAACTCAAACTCCTAAAATTCCCGGTGCTGGATCCCCGGATCGATGAGCGACACGGCACAAGTAAACGAAGTCACACGACTTGAGCAGGAGGTCGAAGAGCGAAGTGCGGTCTTCAAGAAAGAACTTGGCTTGTTTGACCTAGTGTTAACGCAGGTGGTGTTTGTTGTCGGCACAATCTGGGTTGGCTGGGCCGCCAAACTGGGCGATCAGCAGAACGTTTTCTGGCTGCTCGCGATTCTCACGTTTTATTTGCCACTCGCTGCCGCCGTCATTTTTCTCAACCGGCTGATGCCGTTGGAAGGCGGACTCTATCAATGGGCCAAGTTTGCCTTCAACGACTTCATTGCATTTATGGTCGCATGGAACCTCTGGGTATTTGCCATCTCGATTCTGGCCGGTATTGGCCTGGTCGTTACCACCAACCTTTCGTACGCGATAGGACCAGCAGCGGCGTGGATGAAGGAAGCGAAGTGGGTGATCACTTTCACAAGTTGCATCCTTGTGTTTGCGATGATGGCCGCAACAACAAAGGGCCTAAGTATCGGTAAGTGGGTGCACAATGCAGGTGGTCTAATGCTTATGTTGACCTTTGCGGCACTGATTGTCTTGCCTTTCATCAGTTTCGCCCGGGGTACGATCAGCCATTATCATCCGTTCACGTTTCGATTTCCGAAGTGGGAACAGCAAAACATTAACGTATTCAGCAAGCTCGCTTTGGGAGCACTCACCGGTTTTGAGTATGTCGCGATTCTGGCAGGTGAGACGAAGGCTCCCGCCCGCAACATCGGAAGATCAGTAGTCATTGCGGCGCCTATCATCGCCATAATGTTTATTCTTGGAACCAGCTCTGTGCTCGCTTTTGTTTCACCAAAAGACGTTGACTTGATTAGCCCGGTGCCGCAAGTGCTTTCGCTTGGGTTTGGACCATTCGGTTGGGTCGGGAAGATAATCTCGCTGGCTATTCTGGGAGTTGTGGTGCGACAGATCGCCCTGATGAGTATCTACTTTGCCGGCAACACTCGGCTGCCAATGGTGGCTGGTTGGGACCAATTATTGCCGAGCTGGTTTACGCGCCTGCACACCAGATATAAGACACCGGTGAATTCAATTCTGTTTGTTGGAGCAGTTACACTTGTGCTGGGCCTCGCGAGTTTGAGTGGAGTCGGTGCACAGGAAGCGTTTCAGTTGCTGGACAATGCAGGCGGCGTTTTCTATGCACTTACTTACCTTGTGCTTTTCGCAGTGCCTTTGTTCGGCATGAAGCGTCTCGGAACACGTGCACCCTGGTGGTTGAAAATTGCATGCGCTTCAGGATTTCTCGTTTCAGTTTTGTACATCAGGTTCACTATAGTCCCAATCATCGAAGTAGGGAGTCCGCTGCGGTTCGCTTTGAAAATAATCAGCGTTGTTCTCCTGGCGAATTTCGTCGGTGTCTTTATCTACGGGTTGGGGCGGCGTCGACCAGTTGTGGCAACTTTGGCAGCCTCGTTAATAAACACCAATTGATCAAAACCCTTAGGAGGTTCCCCCGATGAGTAGAATCAATCTCGGCCGCGTGATAACCGGCGGATTGCTGGCTGGATTAGTTTTGAATGTCGGCGAATTTGTGCTGAACGAAGTCGTATTCAAGAAGCAGATGGAAGAGATGTTCAGTCGCTTGCGGATTACTCCGCCCGGCGCCAACTTTATCGCCATTGCGATTGCCATAACATTCCTTCTGGGCATATTTCTCGTGTGGGTGTATGCCATGATCAGGCCGCGATTCGGTGCTGGTCCCAAGACTGCCGTCATCGCTGGGGTGGTCGGCTGGTTTGGCATTTATCTCTATTCAGGCATTTTGAATGGGGCAATTTTTGGAATACCGGCTAGTTGGCTCGTTTTGGGCATGGTCTGGGGTTTCGTGGAATACGCGCTCGCAACGATAGCCGGCGCATGGTTGTACAAGGAAGCATAAAGCCAGTTGTCGAACTCACTCCTGGTTGTAAATTGTTCGCAACTTCTTACACTTGCGGGTCCGGCGCGACCACGCGTCGGTGCGGAGTTGTGTGATCTCTCGATCATCAACGATGGTGCCCTACTAGTTACCGATGGCCGCATCACGGCTGTCGGTAAACGCGATTCAATTGAGCGGTTGGCCCCGACTGATGCGGCGCTTGTTGATGCTGGCGGACGGATAACTCTCCCTGGATTTGTTGATGCGCACACTCATCCAGTTTTTGCTGGTACGCGAGCTGATGAATTTGAGCAACGCGCTCTCGGCATTACTTATCAGGAGATTGCTGCGGGAGGTGGTGGCATTCAATCGACTGTAAATGCCACCCGACAAGCATCGCTCGAGGATCTTGTCTCCAACGGTAAGCGATATGCTCAGTGGTTTCTGCGTGCCGGAACCACCACAATTGAAGCCAAATCCGGTTACGGTCTTTCGCTGAAAGACGAAATCAAGATCCTTCGAACGATCAAGCAACTCGATCGCGCAACATCTTTGCGTTACGTGTCGACGTTCCTCGGAGCGCACTCTGTTCCACCTGAATACCAATCCCGCCGTGCAGAATACGTTTCCCTGATCGTAGAGGAGATGCTGCCCCGGATTGCACAGGAGAAGTTATCAGAGTTTTGCGACGTGTTTTGTGAGCAGAATGTTTTCACCATTGACGACTCGTCAAAAATTTTGTCGTCCGCACGTTGTCATGGACTTGGTTTGCGAATTCATGCAGACCAGCTATCGCTCAGCGGCGGAGCAAAACTTGCGGCCGAGTTAGAAACAACGACAGCCGATCATCTCGAATATACAGATACAGATGGAATTGCTGCGCTAAAGGGGGCTGGAGTGCAACCAGTTTTGCTGCCGGGTTCTGTTTACGCGCTGGGTTCGAACCGGTATCCGGCAGCGCGTGAAATGATTGAGGCCGGACTGCCCGTTATTCTGGCGACAGATTTCAATCCCGGTTCTTCGCCGACACCTTCCATGTTGATGATCCTTTCGCTGGCGGCCACACACATGAAGATGAGGCCGGCAGAGGCGATAACCGCCACGACTATTAACGCCGCATACAGTCTGAAGCTTGGGTATGAGATCGGTTCACTGGAATCTGGCAAAGTTGCGGATTTTGTGATTTATGATTGCGACGATTACCGCGAGCTCGGGTATTTCTTTGGGGTTGAGCATGCATGGAAGGTGTATGCAAGCGGGCAGCCGGCGTTCGCGAGGCCGTGACAAAAAAAAGCGGTTGACGGTCACCTCCTTGTAATTTATGATCAACCCAACACTGGAAAGGAGGTGATTCTAAATATATGAGTTCTTATCACAGTGAGGTGGCTGCGGCCTGACCTCTGAACTTAATCGTAACTCGTTAGGATTAAGCTTCGGTCGTCTTACTGCATCGTGCTCCTCCTTTCTGGAAGTTGCACGCAGTTAGCCTCAGGCCAATCCCAACAGTTCACCGAAAGCCGCTCATGATTTCTCGTGGGCGGCTTTTATTTTCGCTTTTTTTTAAACTGCACCCCAATATCAGTTCGAGGACTAAAAGGCGCCTTTGCCCCCTGCGGTCTGTCGTCGCACTGCAAACGTCAACAACTTGACGCTTCGGCCAACGCAGTGAGAAATTATCTTTTCTTCCGTTGATATTTTGGATATGGCCGTGTCGTCCCCAGATTCTCCCGTATTTCACGATCCTGCCGGGCGTCGCTGGCGGCGTGTGCGACGCACCTGGCTCGCACTCGCGGTAATCGCCACCGGTATCGTGGCCATTTTTATTGCCAGTGTTCTCGCGAACCCCGTGTTGCCGCGGTTCAACTTGCATCCGGTTTCGAGCCTGCCGCATAGCGCGGATATAAAACCCAAAAAGCCAAACGTTCCGGCAAACCCGAGCGAGCAAAAGCAGAAAAGCGCGGAAGCTGAACTTCAGCGTGCCCTGTTAAATACCAAACATGTTGTCCCTGGCAAACGCGCGTCCCAACTCCCAATCGTTCCGCAGCCACCTACCATCCCTACTCCAATAGTGCCGGCCTCGCGCCCTCTCTCAATCGGGTTTTATATCAACTGGGACGAGTCGAGCTACGAATCACTAAAAAGGAATCTTGATCATCTCGATTGGGTTGTCGCCGAGTGGTCGCATTTGCAGGAACCAGGTTCGTCGAATGGGCCGTTGGTTACTGATGTTGCCGCGCCCCCTTTAAATTGGATCCGGGAGACTCGACCGCAGGTAAGGGTCTTGCCGATGGTGCAAAACCTGATGGACGAAAAATGGAATGCTGATTTACTCGTCCGGAACATTGCCGATGAATCGGCTCGGAAGAAGCTAATCAACGCGATAATTAACTTCGTTCAGAGTTATCAGTTCGCCGGCGCTTGTATCGACTTCGAAGAGCCGCCTACATCATCCCAAGCGAATCTACTCGCATTCATCCAGGAACTTCATACCGAATTCACGTCAAGAGGGCTCCTGCTCGTTCAGGCGGTGCCTTTTGACGATCCTGATTGGAATTACAAAGCGTATGCGGCCGCAACCGATTACCTGATGCTGATGAGTTATGACCAGCACTGGGCCGACAGTAACAGCGGGCCAGTAGCAGCGCAATCCTGGTTCGAACAAAATCTGATCAAGCGTATGCGCGAGCTTGACGGATCGAAAACAATTCTCGCGCTGGGCAGCTACGGTTACGACTGGAATCAGTCAGATAAGAAGGCGGAAGAAGTTACTTTTCAGGAAGCCTTAATCCATGCGAGGGAGTCGGAAACAGCGCCTAATTTTGACCCAACTAATGCGAATCCTACTTACGAGTACGACGAAGACGACGGGTCACATCACGTGGTGTGGTTTTTGGACGGTGTCACGGCGTTCAACCAGATGCGCGCTGCTAGTGGATATAAACCTGCAGGCTTCGCTGTATGGCGTCTCGGGTCTGAAGACCCTTCGGTTTGGTCTCTGCTGGGTGTCCAAAACAGTTCAGCGGATGTGCTGCGAAAAATCAACTACGGATACGACGTCGATTTTGAGGGAACCGGCGAGATTCTGCAGGTTATTGCACAACCACAGTCCGGCTCCCGCAATGTGGAAGTCGATCAGGCCAGCGGTTTCATAAAATCGGAAGAATTTACCGCAGTGCCTTCTTCCTACGTCATTCAAAGGAAGGGCGACCACCCGGGTTTGATCGCACTTACGTTCGACGATGGTCCCGATCCTCGCTGGACACCGGCGATCCTGGACATTCTGAAGCAGCAAAACTGTCCCGCCACGTTTTTTATTATCGGCAAGAATGGTCAAGCCTATCCCGATCTGGTCAGGCGTGAAGTTAATGAGGGACTAGAGATCGGAAATCACACGTTCACTCATCCCAACCTTGGTGAAATTCCCGCATCTTTGACGGAACTCGAACTGAATGCAACACAAAGGTTGATTGAGTCTCTTACTGGTCGATCAACCGTACTGTTTCGCCCACCGTATTTCGGAGACGCAGAGGCGGACAAACCGCAGGAAGTGGAGCCGGCGATCCGAGCGCAGCAGATGAATTATTTGATGATCGGCGTGCGAATCGATCCAGACGATTGGCAGTTACCCGTAACAGCCGACCAGATCGTACAACGGACAATCGATCGCGCAGTGGATACGAATCCAGAGACGCGTGGGCAAATCGTACTGCTACATGACTCGGGAGGTAATCGGGCGGCTACGATCGAGGCTTTGCCTCACATCATCACTGAGCTAAGGGCACGTGGATTTAAGTTTGTTCCCGTATCGGACCTGGCCGGCTATTCACGTGATCAGGTGATGCCTGTGATCCCCGCTAACCAGCGCGTGTTCACTCGTGCTGATGCTATAGCTTTCTTCTTTCTCTCGACAGGCGGTTGGACGCTGCAGTGGTTCTTTGTAATTGGTATTGCTCTCGGATTGGGACGCCTTCTTTTCGTGGGCTCTCTTGCTCTCGCACAGTGGTTTCGTTCGCGGCGCCGACAACGTTTGCATGCAGGCAGCATGCACGCACCGTTCGTTTCCGTCATTGTTCCCGCTTACAACGAAGAAGTCGTCATTGCCAATACCATTGACAGCCTGCTTGCTTCTGACTACGACGATTACGAGATCCTCGTCGTCGATGATGGCTCTTTAGACAACACAAGCAAAGTCGTCAGTGAGCGATATGAAAATACCGACCGAGTAAAACTATTTACTATAGACAACGCGGGTAAAGCGGAAGCGTTGAATATGGGCTTGCGTCATGCAAAGGGTGAAATCATCGTTGCTCTCGACGCCGATACGCTTTTCGCACCAAACACCATTGCCGCACTCGCTCATCGTTTTTACGATCCGCAACTGGGCGCCCTCGCTGGAAATGCGAAAGTTGGCAACCGCATAAACATCGTTACGCGATGGCAAGCCCTCGAATATATTACGTCACAGAACATGGATCGGCGCGCATTTGCGAGTCTAAATTGCATAACCGTTGTGCCCGGCGCAGTGGGCGCCTGGCGCCGGGACTTGCTTGACACGGCGGGCGGATTTACATCTGACACGCTTGCGGAAGATCAGGACCTAACTCTTCGTATTCGACGCCTGGGTTACAAAATTGGATACGAAGAAAGTGCAGTCGCATGGACTGAAGCTCCGGATCGGCTGCGTACGCTGGCGCAACAGCGATTTCGGTGGGCATACGGGACCTTGCAATGCATGTGGAAACATCTTGATGCCCTGTTTCGACCACGTTACGGAACACTCGGCTTCATAGCGATGCCGAACGTTTGGATCTTCCAGATTTTGTTTCCGCTCATTTCGCCAGTGATGGATTTGATGTTGGTCTATACGTTTATTTCGGCAGGCTTGGATCGTCTCCAACAGCCTACCGGGTATACATCAACCAACCTCCAGCAGGTGCTTTTCTACTATGCTCTCTTTCTGGCAATCGATTGGGTTTCGGCATGCTTTGCGTTTCTGCTCGAACGGCGCGAACGATGGCGCTTGCTCTGGTGGCTCTTTTTGCAACGCTTCTGTTACCGGCAAGTTATGTATTACGTGATGCTGAAGTCGGTTGCTATAGCTGTGCGCGGGCCCAAAGTTGGCTGGGGAAAACTTGAGCGAAAAGCAACCGCGGAAGCCCGTCCCTAGCTTGGGCATTAAGATGTCAAAGGTGCGACGGGTCTGGATTGCTTATGCGCTCTTGCTACTTGTTGCTTTCGGCTTTCGGTTCTTCATTGCTCGCCACTATCCCAACGATACACCTGACGATGCACGAGTTTACGCGCAGATAGCACGCAACATTCTCGAGCAACACGTTTACTCTGACTCGACACAATCGCCTTACGATCCGACATACATAAGAACTCCTGGTTATCCACTTCTGGTCGCATTAATCTATTCTGTATTTGGACATTCAAACAACGCCGCAGTACGCACCGTTCAGGCATTGATCGACACTGTAACGTGCGCCTTAGTGGCAGTGGTTGCATTCTATTGGCAACCTGACCAAGGAAGCCGGCTGACCACGGCATTGCTGGCATTTGCGCTCGCTGCAGTGAATCCCTTCACAACAATTTATGCAGCGACGATTCTTACTGAGATTCCCGCGATATTTCTGACGGTGGCGATGTGCCTTGCCGCGACATTAGCTGTGAAGGCGAGCAGTCGGACGCGCCGCTTATTATTCTGGTTTATTACTGGATTGATTTCCGGCATAGGTGTATTGGTTCGCCCTGATACGGGTTTGCTTGTTGTTGTAATAGGTTTGGTAGTGCTCGTCGCCAACCTGGTTCGTTTGCCGAGGCTCTGGCGAAGAATGGTTTTGGAGAGTGCAATCTACGGTATTTCTTTTCTGCTCGTTCTTGTACCCTGGACCATTCGGAACTGGCGGGTGTTTCACGTTTTCCAGCCGCTCGCTCCGGTGTATGCCACGATGCCTGGTGAGTTTGTCCCTCGTGGTTACAGTCAATGGTTGAGAACCTGGTTGGACGATCAACGTTATGTCGATGCGGTCTGGTGGCAACTCGATTCTGCGCCAATATCCATTCATGACATTCCGAAAAAAGCGTTCGATTCTCCCGAGGAGCGAAGTCGCGTTGCGGCCCTGCTCGAAAAGTACAATCATCCGCCGCAGGCAGGGGACGAAGAATCCAACAACGCGATAAATCCCGGAGCTGCTCAGATTAATCAGAATGGAAACCCCGCTAGTCCGAATGCCTCTCCCTCTCCTGACACCACATCCACCGATGATGAGCAGAATGAAGACGAGGAAGAGGAACCGGATGAGGAATCAAACACCGCTGACACGAACGTTGAAATGACGGCGGAAATTGATGCTGGGTTCGCCCAAATTGCGGTAGAAAAAATAGCGCGGCATCCGATTCGCTATTACATTTGGCTCCCGATAAAACGGTCAGCGGCACTCTGGTTTAATACCCATTCGGACTACTATCCCTTCGACGGAACGCTCTTCCCACTCAGCGACTTGGACTACGAAACACATCAACATATCTGGCTGCCGCTGTTCGCGGTGTTAGTCGTTATTTATTCACTGCTGGGCGTTGGCGGTGGGTTCGTTCTGTGGACTGCTGGCGATCTTTATTCGCGACTCTGGCTATTGCTAACCATAGTGATGATGGCTGCGCGTATAACCTTTATGTCTACCGTAGAGAGCCTTGAGCCGAGGTACGTGGTCCAATTTTTCCCATTCCTCGCCGCGTTCGGTGGAATAGCAATCGGCCGGTTGTTTACGGCCTGCGCACGCCGGCTGCATTCCACCGGTAGCATCGCTTTGCCTTAACAATCTTAGCTTCGGAACGGCGCTGCCGCATGTGCAGGAGTGGCTCGGTGCGGCCGGCTTGTCTAAAGAGCTGCTTGACGAGGATTGCGAGAGGGAGGAGAGATCCAGCGCCTGAAACCGTTTAGTAAGACCAAAACGACAATCAGAAGGACGATGCTTATGCTGGAAATGACCATGCCTATGAATCTGTCCCCAGTGACGCGAAATTGTAAGTCTACGCGATGTGAACCACCGGGCAATTGAAGGAGTATCTGGCCAGTTTGTGGCGCTGTACCGGTGGTTACAATTTTATTATCGACTTCAACCTCCCATGCTGGATAATTGAGGAGTCTCAACACCAATGTCACTGGTTCATTACTCTTAACGTCAAAGCTCTTGTTCTCGGCCGCCCATTGCCGAAGAGTTATATTGCTTTCTTCCGGCTCGTTTATATCTCCCGAGGCGGCGTCGAATTCTGCAATCAGAGGAACAGTGTCATCCAACTCGTCGGGGCTTGAACCGCGAGGTTCAAATCCTTCAATACCCTCATAACCACGGCCTGCACCGATATCGGCAACGAGCTTTTGTGTGTCTTCGCTGTCCCAGGCCGTATCTCCTGCTATAGCTGTGCCGGTTGCGAATATCACGCAAATCAGAGTGGTCCATATCACAACCCGCCATGTCCTACTGTGTCCGGCAGCGGCAGAAAAAAATGCAAAGGGTAAACTCAGTAATAAGAGCCACCGCCAGGGAAACTGCAAGAACCGCAACTCAGGCAGACGCCTCCAAAGAAATGCACTGGGTGGCAGCATAAGAACGACAGATGCACCTGAAAGTGCGACCATGATCCACCACAGTTCCCTTGACTTGTTTGAAGACGTGCGGGACCAGGCAATGCCAGCCGCCGTAAGGGCGATTAGGACTACAGCAACTGTGGAGATCTTCCAGTTGAACTGAATGAATTCCGGATCGTTCGATCGAGTAAACAAGAAGTTGTTTTCCGGGTTGTAGGTGTTCGAAACCGCCTGACCTATACGGACCCAGCGCTGTTCCCACCATGCTGGAATCAGATAGAAAGCAGCAACGGCGAATCCAGCCACCATCGACAGACCACCTGTAATCAGGATTCGCAGTTCACGACGAAGAGCGGTCGCGATCACGAGAACCAGAGTCAACGAGTAGGTGGCGATAACAGCTGCGGGTGCGTTTGAAAGCCAGATACCCGCGAATACAAGTGAGAGCATTGGTGCCCGTCGCCACTCGCATTGAAGTAGCCGAAGAGTTGGCCACAACAGGAGTGGCAAGAGAGCGCCGACGAGGAGTTCTGCAAAATCGCTGCGGTAATAAACGAGTGTAAGAAAATATGGGTTTGCGCCAAACAACAATGACGCAACCGTGGCAAGGCCGGGCGATAACCAGTCGCGGGCAAGCTTCCACATTGCCATACACGCGACGACAATCATTAACCAGACGTATGCGCCCGGTACAGCTCGCCAGGAGAGGATTGATCCCAGGGCGCCACCGAGGAGCCATGATGCCGGCGGGTAGAATATGAATCGAGGCTCGCCGAAAGTGTAATTTGCTCCCGCTGCCCACCGTGGAAAGATGATGCCCTGACGCCATTGACCAGAGGTTTCGATCCACGAAGCGAGATGCTGTTGAAAGTCATGACCTGATGCGTTTCCCAGAAACAACATGGGTATGACGATGGCTGTCGCAAGTAAGGTTGCGAGATAAAGCATCAACAACCAGGAGCGTGGGAATAAGTCGGTGCTGGAAGAAATTCTTCTACTCGTTGATTCCTGGTCCATACGTTATAGATCAGGCAGTAACGTTGAGCGTCTCTGATCCCGAAGACTGCGCAAGGCCTGACGAGTTAGTAACCGTTTCAAACCGCCGGGAACTATCGCCCGCAACAGGGCATGAGCAACCTGCGTGGGTACCATAACACCGTGCTGTACCAGGGCGTATTCGCTTTCCCACCTTGAAGGAGCGAACTTTCCCTTAAATTTCCTTAGACCTTCAAAATTGTAAAAGACGTTCAAGCGATTCGACGCAGATCGCAGAGCCCTTTCTATCACAGGATGATCGTGCGTCGATATGTGGTCCTCGCCTTCGACGGCGAGCGGAGCAGTCCCAAGTGTCGCGATTGCCGCGCCCTCTGTCTTTAAATAATCGAGAGCCTGGAAAACTAATAAGTCGGCAGTTCCTGCGGGTGCATGAGGCGAACGAAGGACGTCTTCAAGATACCAGCCATTGCGCGAGGGAATCGGACTAACAGCAAGCACACCCACAAGCTTGTTTTGCGCATCACGTGCAGCGAAAAGTTTCTTCTTCTCCCGATACAAGAATGGGTTGAGTGCGAGCAACCAACCGAAATTTGCCGCAGCGCGACGACTCTTAAGCCAGGCGATGCAAAGGTTACTGGTGTCTCTTCGAAACTGCTCGTCAACGTTATCCACTAACGAAACAGTGATCCCGTTTCGCTTTGCCTGATTGATGCCAGCGCGCAGTTTTTTTGCGGAATTACCGCGGGGACACCACGACTGTAAATTAAAATACGGAGCGGACGCGATCTTGATGGCGCTTAATCCAAGTTCCGTGGTGTGCTGAGCAAATCGCTCCGTGCAGGGCACGAAAGCAGCACTGCGCTTCTCTCTGTTAGCTGCGCTGATAAACGCTCTTGCAAGTGCAACCGAGTTCGCCTCGGGACACAGCGGATCACCAGCCGCCAACCACACCCTGCCAAATTCGCCATATATGATTGCTCCCTCTATTCCATTGGTGGTGAATGACCGTGCGCCCGGCGCAATGCTCACAAGCGAATGACAGTTGTAGCCATATTTCTGCTGCAGTTGAAGAAGCTCGTCTGTAGGATCGGGCAGTCTTAACCGGCGGGCGTATGCCCGGGCAGTGCGTACTTTGTGTCTGACGTACCGAGCTCCGTATCCAGCTCCGCCTGCAGCCAACCACCACAAATCGTGGATTGGAATATGTGGATGCATTTGAAAACTTGGTCGCGACCAAAAATTTATCGTTGCCTCAGATCATAATTTCGATCAACCCTGAAGACAATTAAGGTGTAGGAGACGGCCTCGGAGTCGGTGTTTGTTCGGAAGGAAGTACGCTCGACGGATTAGGTGCATCTGGCGAAGTGTGCAAGTGAATTGCCTTCCAGTCAGTGCCGGTTCGTTTAAAAACAAGCGTCATCCGGCCGGAGGCTGTTTCCGGAGTTCCCTTAAAGATCTGACTTTGCGTCCAGAGGCAGGTAACAACCGCCCCATCTCGCCCGACCATTGTTACAGAAAGATCGCGAATGTCGAGTTTAACGTCTTTCAATTCCGGATAGGAGCTTTCCCGATTCTTGCGCATCTGCTCCCACCCCTTTGTCACAGTTCCGTTGTTATTGAATAAGATCAGATGTGGTGAGTTCCAGTAGACGCTGCTAACCTCGTTCACATTTGCTTTTTGAATTCCGTCGATTAATCGATTGAATGCTGCAACTACGGCTGTCGAGCCAGGTACCTGGGATGTCACCGGCGTTTTGACCGTTGCGGGTTTCGGGGTTGTGGGCGTTTCCTTTTGCATCGGCGGTGTCGACTGGCTCGTGCTTGTTTTCGTACGTGGTCGTGCCGGCTTCGTGGTTGACGTGTTTGCATTCTGAGAAAACACCGCGGTGGTTACTGAAAATAAAAGAAGGGAAACGATCAGTCCGATTGGTTTTTTCATAGGTTCACTCCAGAAGTGATGCCAAACGTAGAGAAGTAGGGCTGTTGAAAAATTTCATGGGAGATAATTCGGAATCAATCTGATTCTCACCATGGCTGTACCCGCTGATGTCGCGTACTGTCCCGTCGTTTCAACGGTTTTTTAGCAGATTTTGCAATACGCAGTAAATTGTTGTCAGGTTCGCTAGGCATTCATATATCGGATTGAAGCGAAGGTATGAGTGGAAAAGACGTTTGCGTCTCATGCCTATACATCGCCGAATTCATTCATGGCGTCAAACCACGGCACACCACTCCGCAGGCGTTCGACTGAACGGTCGCGACCGAGGATTTCAAAGATTTCGAACATAGAAGGACCAACGCTTTGTCCGGTCAACATAGTTCGCGACGCATTAATCAATAATCCAGCTTTGACGCCAACTTCCTCCGCGAACTGCCGAAGCGTCGCTTCTGCGTTGCCTTCCGTAAACGGCTCGACTTCGTGCAGCTTGTGTGCCAGACGCGGCAGCAGTTCACGCAATGCAGGTTCTTTTTTCAGATTCTTACTTACGGCCGCCGGCTCGAAATCGAAGTCATCGGAAAAGTACGCCCGCCCCTGTGACGAAAAGTCTTTTAGCGTAAAGAAACGCTGGCGGATCACGGCGATCGTGTTGATTAGCCAGTCTCGCTCAGCCTCTTCATACTCCTCCCGCCAAAGCTTATTCGCGCGTAACTCGGCTTTCACCATGGGCAACAGTTCTTCTATTTGCATGGTGCGAATGTATTCCGCATTCATCCAAACAGCTTTATCGTCAGTCCAACGGCGGGGATCGTTTTCCTGAAAATTAAAGACCGCATTCGCTCGATTGATTGCTTCCAATGAAAAGGTTTCAACTAACTCTTTTTTGGTCAGGATCTCTTTGCCTTCAGGCGGAGACCATCCAAGGAGTGCAAGAAAATTCCGAAATGCCGCCGGCACAAAACCGCGATCGCGATAAGTAGTTAAAGAAACGACCTCACCGTGTTTACGTTTAGACAACTTGCCCTTGTTTGGCGCAAGTATGAGCGGGAGATGTGCAAACCGAGGTACGGTTGCGCCTAAAGCTTCGTACAACAACACCTGCTTATGAGTGTTCGTTAAGTGGTCCTGACCGCGAATCACATGAGTGATTCCCATTTCAATGTCGTCTATCACTACGGACAGGTTGTAAAGGGGATGTCCATCGGACCGAAGCAACACCAGGTCTTCAATTTCGGAGTAGTTGCGTTTCTGCGGTCCGTAAACAATGTCGTCAAAATTTGTATGTCCGATTGTAGGAACTTTCAAGCGGATTGCGAACGGCTCGCCTGCAGCTGCACGGCGATCAGACTCCGCCAACGAAAGTTCGCGGTAAGAATTACTGCGCTGGTCGACGCCTTCCGCGGCTTGTGCGCGAGCTCTGTCGGCGATCCCCTGTTTTACTGTCGCGTCATCACGTTGTTCCTTTGGCGTGAAATCGCGGTACGCTTTTCGCTCTTGGACTAAACGATTGGCGGCAACCCTGTGCTTCGGCGCGTTTGCTGATTGGAAGACAAGCTCTTCGTCGTAGTCGAGGCCCAGCCACTCAAGACCTTCGATGATGGACCGGGTTGACTCGTCGGTGGAGCGTTGCAGATCCGTGTCTTCGATCCGCAGTAGAAACTTACCTCCGGTCTTGCGCGCGTATAGCCAATTGAAAAGTGCCGAGCGGGCAGCGCCGATGTGGAGATAGCCTGTTGGTGATGGGGCGAAGCGAACTCTGACAGTCATAAGGAGCGATAAAAAATCAACGAGTGACAAATGACTCACCTGATCCGGTGTTACTCGTCACTTATCACTCGTCAGGGTCTTAATGGCGGAGATGACAGGATTCGAACCTGTGAAGGGCTTTTGACCCTTAACGGTTTAGCAAACCGCCGCCTTCAGCCACTCGGCCACATCTCCGTGCCGCAATCAGGCGAAAAGCAATTCTAGTCGGCACCCGGAGATTGTCAACTAAACAAATGGTTTTTAGTGTTTGAAATCGGTAACCAACTACTACAAAAACCAAAGCCAAAGACCAACCGTCAATAGTTTCTTCGTATGGCCATCAGCGTGAGATCGTCCGCCGGGGCTTGTCCGCTAAATGCCCTTAGTTTTTCGCGGCAGAGCGCCAGCAGTTCCCGTGGCGCCAGATTTTTGTTTTCTCTCAGCAGATGAGTGATACGCTCCACGCCAAATTCGCGTCCGGCAGCGTCAGTGGTTTCTGTGAACCCATCCGTATAAAGGAACAGCGTGTCACCTCTATTCATCTGCACTTGTGCCACTTTAAAAGTCTCGCTACAGAACATTCCGACCGGCAAACCCGTAGCTTCAATCATTTCGACACCGTTTGCGCTTACCAGCAGGGGTGGCATGTGACCGGCGTTACAAACCTCGACCTCACCATTTCCATTCGCGCGACCACACACCAGTGTCGCGTATTGAGTCGGCAAGGTACTTTCACAAAATACCCGACTCACGCGTTCCACCATTTGTTGGAGTGGAACCTTGATCGAAACGAGCGTTCGGATCGTTGCCTGCAGGTGGGCCATTAACATGGAAGCCGCAACACCCTTTCCTGACACGTCCCCCAGTACAAAGTGTAGTGAGTGATCGTCGGCGTCTATGTAATCGCAGTAATCGCCGCTAACTGCTCCCTTGGGTTGATAATGATAGGCAATCTCCCAACCGTTAACATCCGCTTCCCTCGGCGGAAGCAATGCTGTTTGGATTTGGGAGGCCAATGCGAGATCCTCCTCAAGCTGCCGCTGTTCGTTCCGTGACAGGTGGTCCAAACAAAAACGCGTCAGCGGATCCGCGATCAAACGCTCTGTCTCAACCGGGTCATGACACACTTCGCATATCCCAAACACGCCTCGATCCAGACGTTGAAGTGCTGCGTCTACTTCAGCTAATAACCCCATCACTTCAGCAGATCCCGGAAACGTTGTGGTTGCACTTTCCAGTTTGTCGCGACGCTGCATGAGTTGGTCGTACATAAGCGGCTCAATTGCGGTAGCCATAATGTTTGCCCTTTCTGTTCTTGTTTGCGAATGATCGCGATTTTGATTAGTTTGTTAAACTTGCTGGGCGGGGCGCCCTCTGCAACTGCTGTGGCAGTTGTGGCGCGCAACACAGTCTGGCTAAACGTTCCCTGTCGCGTTGCATCTCCGCATTGCTTGCCAGCCACCCGCGAACTTCGCGGAAAATCTCTGCGGCGCGAGGATCGGGAGGTTCGACCAGCCGGTAATGCATCCATTTGCCTTCTCGCCGAGCCGAGACGAGTCCGGCACGGCGCAGGTATGCCAAATGCCGCGAGATCTTTGGCTGATTGGTTTTCAGCACTTCAACGAAAAAACAGACACAAACTTCGTCGTCTCCGATGAGGTGAATCACCCGCAAACGGGTCCGATCGGCGAGCGCTTTGAACAGCAGTTCAATGCTGTAATCCTTACTAACCATCCTTACCATTTCCTCGATTGCTGACGAATTGAATACGATTCAAAACCCTGGCCGGTTCCTTCTTGCAAGGCATTATTTGACAACAAATAAGATGCCTTTTCTATCTGGTTGTTGCTGTTGATATGTTAGTCAGTACCTACCGCTTCGCTGCGTCTTTCCATTATGACGGTACTGCGCCACGTCCCGTTCAATTTTGCGATTCGCTCTCGTTGACCCACAACACGAAAGCCGTGATTTCGATGCAAGTTTATGCTTGCCTGGTTCTCTGGAAAGACACACGCCTGCAGGGTCCAAATGCCGTTCTGCTCAGATTTCTCGACAAGTGCGTTCATCAGGATGTGACCGCATCCTCGACCGCGATGTTCTGGGCTGATGTAGATGCTAACCTCGCTCACACCTGCATAGACGCTACGGTTTGAGGCGCGACTCAAAGCTGCCCAGCCAATTACTTCATTATGGGCACTAAGCACGAGTCTTGCGAACGCGTGATGTGCTTTGTCCCACTCATCCCAATCAGGAGCTGAGGTCTCGAAGGTTGCAATGCCCGTACGAATCCCAGCCAAATAAATTTCGCGCACTCGAGGCCAGTGATCCACTGTTAACGGTTCTATCTGCATAACGAATGAATAAAACGACTTGACGTTTTTGGCCGCGCAGAGTACTTTATACTACCAAGTACAAGACGGCTGATA
This sequence comes from Pyrinomonadaceae bacterium, assembly GCA_046262775.1. Taxonomy (GTDB): domain Bacteria; phylum Acidobacteriota; class Blastocatellia; order Pyrinomonadales; family Pyrinomonadaceae; genus PSRF01. The sequence continues at coordinate 45,967 of JBHEMC010000018.1, forward strand.
CCGGCAGTGAGAGTGGCTGCCGTGCTTGCGATTGTGATGTGCGGCGTCCTTTGTCGAACCGCGAAATTATCAAATTATTTAGCGAGTAGTAAATATGAACCTTTCGGTTACAATACCGCTACGATGACTCTTCTCGAATCGATTAATTCACCGTTGGATCTACGCCGATTGCAACCCGATGATCTGCAAACGGTCGCGGATGAGATTCGCAAATATATTCTGGAGACAATGGCTCGCGTTGGGGGTCATACTGGCGCATCCCTTGGTGCCGTAGAGTTGGCCGTCGCTCTTCATTACGCTTTCGAGACGCCGCGAGACAGATTGGTCTGGGACGTCGGCCATCAGGCATACGCACACAAGATTTTGACTGGTCGTCGCGAACAGCTGCCAACGATCAAACAGTATGGTGGCCTCAGCGGGTTCCTGAGAAGAGACGAGTCAGATTACGACACGTTCGGCGCCGGCCATGCTTCGACGTCCCTTTCAGCCGCGCTGGGAATGGCAATAGCTCGCGACCGGAAATCGGAAGACTACCATGTAGTTGCGCTGATCGGCGACGCATCGCTGGCCGGCGGTATGGCGATGGAAGCAATCAATCAGGCCGGGCATTTAAAGAGTCGTTTGATTGTCGTGCTGAACGACAACGAGATGTCGATAGCGCCCGCTGTCGGCGCCTTGACTGGTTATCTGAATCGAATTCGCAATGCACATGGCTATCATCGATTCAAAGATGAAGTAGAAGAGACGCTTTTATCAATTCCCTCCGTCGGTGAGCGCCTACATCATGCGGCCAAGACTATGAAAGATGTAATTGCAGCCGCTGTTCTTCCTGGTGCGCTTGTTAGCGAATTGGGTTTTAAATACATCGGCTATGTCGATGGCCACAACCCGCGCGCTCTGGTTGCAGCTTTTCGTGAAGCGCAGCAGATCAAAGACGGTCCTGTGATCGTCCACGCGCTGACCACAAAGGGAAAAGGGTTCCCACAAGCTGAAACAGATTATTACCGGTGGCATGCGACTGGCCCATTCGATCTAAAAACGGGCCAGCCCGTCAAGAGTTCCGCGATGGCGCCAACTTATACCAAAATTTTTGGAGACACTCTGTGTGAATTGATGGAGAACGATCCCAAAGTAGTGGCGCTCACTGCTGCGATGCCGGATGGCACTGGTGTTGCCACCGCACTCGAGAAGTTTCCTGAAAGATCTTTCGACGTCGGAATCGCGGAACAGCACTGCGTCACGTTTGCGGCTGGAATGTCTTGTGAAGGACTGAAACCTGTTTGCGCAATCTATTCCACGTTTCTGCAACGCGGTTTTGATCAGCTGATCCATGATGTTTGTATTCAGAACCTGAATGTGAAGTTCTGTCTCGATCGCGGTGGTATCGCCGGCGGCGACGGTCAAACACATCATGGTTTGTTAGATATCGCTTACCTGCGTGCAATCCCAAACATCATCGTGATGGCGCCAAGAGATGAAGGCGAAATGCGAGACATGCTCTTGACGATGCTCGAACATACTGGACCTGCGGCAATGCGCTATCCGCGTGGCAACGGTGTCGGTGCAGACATCACGCGTGAGCCACAGCTTTTGGAAATAGGCAAAGCGGAGATTCTTCGCGATGCCGGAGAGATTGCCATACTTGCTTACGGTGCTATGGTCCATCCTGCACTTCATGCCGCCGAGAACCTGTCTCGCGAAGGCATCGAAGCCACAGTCGTAAATGCCCGCTTCGTGAAGCCGCTCGATAATTCTCTGATCCTTGCGCTGGCACGAACCAGGCGTCTGCTAGTTACGGTTGAAGAGGCATACCTTGCCGGCGGGTTTGGTTCGGCAATTCTCGAACTTCTTGAGGAGAACGGACTGCAAGACAAGGTTCGCGTCGTCCGGATGGGAATACCTGATCGGCTAATTACTCATGGCGACGCGAAACTGCTGCTTGCGAAGTACGGTCTCGATACCGATGGCATTTACAATCGCGTTAAGGAAAGCATTGAAGTGCTGGAAGAGCGTCGCGCGAAATTCCAACGCGTTACGAGTTAGTACCCGCCTATCTTTGTTCCGGCTAAATTCATGTCTCCACGCGCAACTCCTTGAGTTGAGTATTTGATAAAGCCGATCCCACCTGCCGTTTTTGTGCAATAACCAAGCTGAATGCACGATATCGGTATTGGCGTCTCCAGCCGAACCACTTCATTGATAAACATTATTAGCAAAACCCCCAAAAAATTTTTGGTGGTAGCGCCAATCACTGTGGCCTCCCGCTTGCAACGTAGATGGCGTCCTCGACAGAGGTCACCCCGGCCGAGTTTGGAAAAAAACAGCATGCATAAACTGGTAGAGGGCGGAAAGTCTCAATCTGATCTTGACGAGCCCCAATTCGATGATGAGCGCACCATCCAATCGGCGCGCCCAGTCGTTCCGCTGGAAACAATCAGTGAAAGCCACCGGCTTCGTCGTCGATTTGCGTTAGGTGGAGCGCTCCTGGTTGCACTCGCGTTGGGTGCCCTAGCGGCAGTGGCGATCTCCTTTCTTCAACAGCCGCGCAATCAGCAAACAATAAATCGAGACGCAGCCTCCGAAGCTCAGGCGGAACCACGGATTCCGCCCGACAGTGCGAATGAACAGCCTGCAGACACGAACCCTTCTGTTTCCAATTCAACTGGTGACGAAGCCCAGGCTGAAGATTCGTCTGAACGCCCAATCCAAAGGCCAGTGCCAGGCAGTCGGCGTGTCAGTCCGAAACAGTCCTGGGAGTCGGGTAAAACGTCTGGAGGAACTCAGCCACGCCTCGTAGATCAGTGGCAGGAGCGCCGAGCTCGGCGAGTTACCCGTCACGAGCCTCGCGAGCGCGATACGCATCATCGCCGAGACATTTTTCGCGTAGACGAAATTTTCCAGGGCACGGATCGCCCACGTTGAGACCCTTCGTGATCATCAAACTGATCGCAAATTGCAATACAACTGTCGTGTTCAACACGTTGACTGGATGTCAAACGAGTGGCATCATCTCTCGCAAAAGCGATCGGTTTTTTCCCGACTTTGATATCGCTTGCCCCGTTTGGATCTCACACAAAACTGCAATCCCGACGTGATCGAAAGTGGTTCAGTGTTTCGCCGCGATGCGGCTTGAGGAAATGGTGAATCTTTATGAGTAAACAGGTGTTTCGTGAGCGGGAGTGTATTCACCGAGACGAAGGCTCCGAAGGCGATTTTTACCGTGGGGTGTTCTACATACAGGCTTTACAGCAATTACGTGTCGACGAAGCGGTCGAGATGGCCGGTAAAGTCAGCTCGTTTTTCTGGTCCGATGCCCCTCAAATTCTCGTTTGGCTTTGTGAGCAGTGTGCCGATCAACTCCGGCTCGCTGATACGCCGCGTGCTTTGACACGACGCCAGGCATGAACCCGATCTCGCCTGCGGCATCAGGTTAACCATCTGCGCTTTATGGTGTAATGTCACGGACCGTGGAGCGCGAACGCATCGACAAATTGCTGGTTGAGCGAGGCCTTGCTGAATCGCGTACAAAAGCGCAGGCAATGGTCATGGCTGGTATTGTGCTCGTCGACAACCAGCGCGTCGAAAAGTCTTCAACCGAAGTTCGCTTCGATTCTGACATTCGGATCAAATATGCAGGCGACCCGGCGACACGGTACGTCGGACGTGGCGGGCTGAAGTTAGAGGCTGCGCTCGAAACGTTTGGAATCGAGGTCAGCGGCTTGGTTTGTCTTGACATCGGTGCATCAACAGGAGGTTTTACTGATTGCTTGTTGCAACGAGGAGCGGCGTGGGTTGTAGCAATCGATGTCGGGCACAATCAGATTGACTGGCGACTCAGAAATGATCCCCGCGTTGAGGTTCGCGAGGGAATAAACGCTCGCTACATCACACCAACAGATTTGAACTGCCAGTTCGACCTCATTGTGATGGATGTTTCCTTCATTTCAGCGACGAAGATCCTACCTGTGATTCCGAAACTGCTAAAGCGCGGCGGCAGTCTTATCGTTTTGATCAAGCCTCAATTTGAAGTTGGACGCGGGGAGGTTGGCAGCGGGGGCGTTGTTCGCGACCCGGTGCAGCACCAACGTGTGGTCAATGCAGTGAATGTCGCCGCGAAGGACCTCGGCCTTAAGCCACAAAATGTCATCGAATCGCCGATTCATGGTGCGGAGGGTAATTTGGAGTTTCTGGCGTGGTATTGTCTCTAGTTCGACCGGGCTGTGACTGCATGAGGGCGCAGTGGCCGCGCAATTGTGAAGACCTATTGAAGAGTATTGTTCAACTCCAGATTAGTCGGCGATAAGCCAAAGTCGCGAAGCTCTTGCTCGTTCCCAAACACAGCGCGCAGCGTAACCGAGAAAAAATGATATTCAGACGGCGTATTGTCGGGCTCATCGCCCTTACATTTTTGCTTGCTTGCTCAGCTGACTCGCAGGTTGTGAATGTTTGGCCAGGCGTTCCTCCGGGTTCCGAAACATGGACGCAGAAAGAGCGAACTGTCGAGAACACTCCGGTTGGAACGGTGATCTTCAACGTGGTGACTCCGACGTTGACCCCCTATCTGCCCGAACGAAGCAAAGCGACTGGTACAGGAATCATCATCGCTCCCGGGGGCGCCTTCGTTGCACTCGCAATTGACCTTGAAGGAACCAGTGTCGCGCGTTGGCTTCAGGAAAGAGGAATAGCGGCGTTCGTGCTGAAGTACCGGATTATGGAGAAGCGGCAGGAGGGTATTCCGAAGGGCATGAACATGGACGAGGTCAGCAAGTATGGTATCGCTGACGGAATTCAAGCGCTCAAAGTGGTCCGGCAGCATGCGGCCGAATGGGGAGTCTGTTCCGACCGCGTTGGCTTCATGGGATTTTCCGCTGGCGCAATGGTTACGAGCGGCTGTCTATTGCAAAAGGATGCAAGTGCGCGTCCGAATTTTGCTGCGATGATCTATGGTGGTCCGTTCGGGGTCATGCCATCCATACCCGGAAAACTTCCACCGGTGTTTATGGCGTGGGCACAGGACGACAACGTGGCACTTGACGCAATAGTTAAGTTTTACAATGCACTCCGAGCAGCAGGACACAAACCGGAGGTACACATTTTTAGCAAGGGTGGACATGGCTTTGGAATGCATAAACAAGGAACTACAACCGATCATTGGATTGACGCATTTTATTTCTGGTTAGAAGCGGGCGGATTCACGAAGCGTGCGGGAACAATTAGAGACTCGACGAGCAGTTTTACGTTTGTGATTAAAGATTTGTCAGTTAGCAGTTTGAAAGCATACTCACAGACGGCAACAACGATGTTGTGAAGGTGAAATGCGATCAATGAACACTGTCTTATTTACAACTGCAATGCTTTTGTTGACCGGTTGTTTTTCGCAAACCACGGTAGCTGCATCAGACACCTCAGTCATCAAGGTTAAATCGAAAGACGGTACTCGCATAGCAGTTGAATGCACAGGAAATGGTCCGACTCTCTTGATTGTTCACGGAGGAACGGGCGATCGCACACGCTGGAAACCATTGTTCCCGCTGTTTGCAAGCCACTTCAAAGTTTGCGCGATGGATCGACGTGGCCACGGCGACAGCGACCTTGGTCCGAACTACTCGTTGAAGAAGGAATTCGAAGACATAGCTGCTGTTGTTAACATTCTACCAGGCCCCCTGTTTTTAATGGGCCATTCGCTGGGCGGTGTGTGCGCTTTGGAAGCAACGTTCTTAACCAGGAAGGTTTCGAAATTGGTGCTCTACGAACCACCGCTTCAGGATCTCGATCATACTGCCGTAGCTGAAACAATGGAGAAAATGATTCGGACAGGCGATCGGGAACGGGCGCTGACAACCTTTCTGCAGGATATTGTAGGGATCTCACCGAGTGAGATCAGCGCGATGAAGGCACGGCCCACCTGGGCGGGGCGCGTTGCGGGCGTTGACATCCAGATTCGCGAAATCCGCGCTATCAGTAGATATCGGTTTGATTCAAGACGAATCCACAAAGTACAACTGCCGACATTATTGTTGACGGGCGGACGTACAGCGTCGCCGCAACTTAAACAAGCCATCACGGGATTAATGGACACGTTGCCAAATCGAACTTTGGTTGCATTCGAAACCGAGGAACACAACGCTATGGACAACATTCCCCAACAGTTTGCAGACGTGGTGACCATGTTTCTGTTGGGTAGTTCATGAAAATGCCTGCCCCCCATTCCGACTCTACGTCGAATGCCAGCCAAAAATAGTGCGCATTCAGCGAACGGTTTGCACGTGCTACTCGTCTCCATTCGTGGGAGTTTGTTTGCGGAGCGGTACAATTAATTTTACCCTGGGTCCTTCATTGACGATTTCAATGTCAACGCTTCCATAGGTTCCCATCGTTCAATGCCGCCGAAAGCTTCTGCCAACCTAAAAAATCTGGCGGTCCCGCATTCGCCCGGGTAACAACTGCCGCCGGTTCCGACTGCCGCAATCGCGAATAGAATTAAAGTTGCAATTCGTCCGCTGCGCTTACCGGTGAATCGGCCCGAGCGTGCTCGCCAGACGCCGGCAATGGATATCGAGAGAAAAAGAATAATCCAGCGATGATAGTTCGAAGTGAACTAGTTGTAATTCGACTCGAGAGCGTTGCGCCCGCGGGCACGTCTGTAAGTGCAGCACGTAATTCGCGCAATGTTTGATCTGAGATCTACAGCTTTGCATCATAAGCCTTTAGATCACAAGTCAGGAAAAGGTCAAGCGCAGCCCGACGCCGCTCAAGTTCCATCACTACCCAGCTTCCACTTGAACCCACTCAACTCCCACAAATTCAAGTGTCAGGGGTTTAAGTGCTACTGAAAATTGCGAAGGCTTTAGTGAAGCTTGGGCGGGGTCGCGCTGCGCTTGACCCCTTCCTGACTGTAAATTTTGGCAAAATGGGTGGTGTCCAATTGGGAGTTAGTGAACTTGGGCGCGCCACTCAACTTCCATCGCCACTCACCTTCACCTTACACCACTCAATTCACACATATTCACAAGTCAGGAAGGGGTCAAGCGCAGCGCGACCCCGCTCAACTTCCATCGCCACTCACCTTCAGATTAACCATCAACTCACACCAAATCATAGGTCAGGAAAAGGTCAAGCGCAGCCCGACGCCGCTCATCTTCCACTGTCATTCACCTTCACTTGAATCACGGAAACAACTAGCGATCAATATGAACCGTTGGCGCGTCAGCGTGAGGTACAAAGCACCTTCGGCAGCGCGCCTCGTACATTCCCGCAGCGCCCACGGCCACCCGTTCTTCAGACTCGAATGTTCGCTGGGAATAGTTTGCCGGCTGACCACACTTCATACAGATAGCATGGGTTTTCGTAATGTACTCCGCGATAGCCAGCAGTTGAGGCATAGGCTCCCACGGCTTTCCCGTATAGTCCTGATCCAGACCCGCGATAATAACGCGCACCCCACGACGAGCCAGAACGTTCGCGACATTCACGAGCTCCAGATCAAAAAACTGGCCTTCATCAATCCCGACGACTTCAGTATCCGGCTCTACAGTCGCCAGGACTTCCGCGGCCGAGCGACTGTTTGCCGATTCGTGACGCATTTCCGAGTGCGACACAATGTGATTGTCAGAGAATCGTGAGTCGATCTTCGGTTTGAATACCTGTACCTTTTGTCGTGCAATCTTAGCGCGACGCAACCGACGGATGAGTTCCTCCGATTTACCGGAAAACATTGATCCTGCTATTACTTCGACCCAGCCCGCGTTTGAGTTCAGGTGAGGCGGTACTTCGTCATGGTGCACTTGTGCTACTAGTTCGTCCATTTTGTAGCTGTTGATCCACTAACTTGGTGTTAGCTCCTGTTCATAAAGTTTCGGATTATAAAACGGCGCGAACGCAGATATAAGAGCGAGCTCAAAGCTCAAGGAACGCGTAACGAGATCCTTTGAGAGTATGCCCCAGGCACCCTGCCGACTGCGGACGTCGCGCTGACCTGCCACGTCATCAATCACCAGTCCCAGCTCGCGTCGACCTTCAACGACGTTCTTAACAATCGCTTCGGGCACGCTGATGGAAGGTGCTCCGCCAAACGCGCCACGTTTTCCATCAGTGGCGTAAGCCCAACCACGCAGGAACGTATGCCACTCGCCTTCTATGGAAATCGAGTGAAAGCCGCCCTCCAGGCCGACGTAAATATCTGCTTCCATTCTGCGAGTCCCAAGGGAATCTTTAACAGCCAGTGCTCGTTCTCGTGCGCCCTGCATTAATTGCCAGTCTGTGAGTGGCATTGCTGGTGCATTGGTCGTTACTGGTCGAGCAACGACGCCTGCTCCTGTCCACGAGGAATCGATCGCAGCGATTCGGGCAATCGCTGCGCGCACCGCCATAATCTTTGCGGCACGATCAGATCCCAGGGCAATTGTAGTGACAGGCAACGCGTTTGTATTTCGCGATCGGATAGACTGAGCGAGAGAGGCTATAACACAGACACGTACTTCGTCAAAAAAGTCGAACATGCTACAAAAAGTCTGCAAGGAAGGCGACCGCCTGTACCCGTGGGGTAAAGTGAAGGTGTGCGACGGCTTTCGACAGTTGTCCGCTTCCCAGTAACGTGACGTTTGGTGCGGCTCTGCTGCGTGTGAGATCTCCTGGTTGCGATTGACGACGAGATTCCAAAGTCATCTGGTCTTGACATCGCTATTCGCTGGTTGCTGTAATCGAAATTATCACTCAGCCGCAGTCAATTGAGGTACCTCGTGGCTATCGAAGAACTAGTTTACGACTGGAATACAGTCGCCCCATCTTACCCAAAACCAAATCGACGCATCAGCTTCGACGATGAAACGCTTCGTGATGGGCTGCAGTCGCCCTCAGTGTGCGAACCTTCCATTGAAAAGAAAACTGAATTGCTGCATCTAATGGATCAGTTAGGCATTGATACTGCAGACATCGGTTTGCCAGGTGCAGGCGGAACCCATGCAGCAGGTGTCGAGAAACTTGCCCGAGAGATTGTGGAAAAGAACCTCAAAATTCGTCCTAACTGCGCCGCGCGTACACACCGAAATGACATTATACCCATTATTGAAATTTCGCAGCGGGCGGGGATTCCAATCGAAGCATGTACTTTTATTGGCTCGTCGTCAGTAAGATTCTTTGCTGAAGATTGGACGCTTGAACGTTTATTGCAACTTACTGAAGAGGCAGTCAGCTTCGCTGTGGGCGAGGGTATCCCCGTGATGTATGTCACCGAAGATACCACTCGTGCGCAACCCGAAGTGATTCGCGCACTCTACACAACGGCGATTCGCTGTGGCGCAAAAGCTGTTTGCGTGTGTGACACCGTGGGTCATTCAACGCCCGATGGAGCGCGCGCGGTGGTGAATTTTGTTAAGTCAATCATAGAAGAACAGGGTGGTGGTATTCGTCTCGACTGGCACGGTCACCAGGACCGGGGTTTGGGTGTAATCAACTCGATTGCCGCCATTGAAGGTGGTGCGGACCAGGTCCATGGCTCCGCTCTCGGGATTGGTGAACGCGTCGGCAATACCCCGATTGACCAACTGCTCGTCAACCTGAAATTGATGAGATGGATTACGAACGACCTGTCGCGGCTTAGGGATTACTGTGCGGTTGCGGCAGATGCATGTGGCTGGTCCGTGCCGCTGAATTATCCAGTGTTTGGTCGCGACGCGTTTCGCACAGCCACCGGTGTTCACGCTGCTGCAATTATTAAGAGTTACAAAAAGGGCCAAAGCGCTCTGGCAGACGTAGTCTACTCCGGGGTGCCGGCCGCGGAGTTTGGTTTGGAGCAGATAATTGAGATTGGGCCCATGAGTGGTAAATCAAACGTCATCTATTGGCTGCAGAAGCGCGGGATCGAGGCAAGCGATGATCGCGTTAATAGAATTTACGATCGCGCAAAGCAAGCGTCAGCGGTTCTCGAGGAAGCTGAAGTGATGAAACTCGTTTGAGCTTAACGGCAAACATAAGCGTCCATTTCCTGAGATGTCGCCTACGGTAAAATCAATTCCGACGCATTCTGTTCCTGTTCTGGTCAGGTCGCCCGACGTGAACCGGATGTTCGGTATATTTGAGGTTGACAGTGCTCGCATAACTGACGAGCACATTCGGATCTGCTCGATTCCCGCGAGTCCATTCCGAGAACAGGAGCGGAGCTTTTATTTTCGGGATAAGCTTTTTGCTCTTGGTTTGCAAGCCAGCATTGACGAAGAAGGCAATTGCATTGCGCTTCGCCCCGGCAACTCTTTAGCACCTCTGATTGTTATCAGCGCACACCTCGATACAGTATTCCCCGACGGCACAGATTTCATCGTTCGTTCTATCGACGGCAAATTGTTCGGACCTGGTGTAGCCGACGATGGGTGTGGGCTGGCGGCAGTGTTGGCGCTCGTCGAAGCCTGCCAAAGCTGCTCGTTGAGGACGGAAGGATCCATCCTTTTTGTCGCGACTGTAGGCGAAGAAGGTGAGGGAAACTTACGCGGCGTGCGCCATCTCTTCACCAGTGGGACATGGGCCAATAAGATAGATGCTTTTGTTAGCTTTGATGGACCAGGTTTAGAGCGGATCACCAACAGGGGGTTGGGTTCGCGTCGCTATCGCGTTCAATTGCGC
>JBHEMC010000019.1:0-19851 GCA_046262775.1 Pyrinomonadaceae bacterium
AAACCATCGGCAGGATCTGATCCACATTTGCCATAGTACTGGCAACGTAAGCGGCCTGTGCCCCCGAGTAATGCAGCACGACAGCTATCAGTAGCGTGACGATGTTGGTAACGCTGTATATGTAATAGATCGACGCTGTGACCGGTGCGTACTCCTGCGTCAGCACAACTCGGAAACTTCCGCGTTTTTCAAGGAAGTTAGCAACTAACGTCAATATCGGGACGAGAACCAGCGCGATCAAAACAAGCGTGATGGCGCCTTGGAACACATCGGAGAAAACGACGGGCGCAAAAGCAAATCGGCTACCGGCAAAATGTTTCGTAACGAACGCATATGCAAGTTGACTCAGGAAAGCAATAAATGCGATCGGCGCGAGTGCAACCCGATCGCGCATCAACCGCATGCCACGCACGGGTGCATAAAACATCATTAGCAACAGTCGGAGCCAGTCAATCATGAATCTTACGGAAAGAACTATGGAGTTTCATTTGCCGGCACATCCTGGTTTTCCGGGTTATAACCAGATGAAGGAGGCACTGGGGAAGAAATGTTTTCGTGATGGATCACGCTCGCCGCCGACAAGGGCCAGTAACGGAAGAGCGCCTTGCCGTAAATATACTTCTTAGGAACTAGTCCCCACAGGCGAGAATCGCTTGAGTTGTCGCGGTTATCGCCCATTACGAAGTAGTAATTTGGCCGAACGTAGATTGCGGGTTGACTGCGATGTGAAACATTCAGTCGTGGATCCAGATATTCTTCGTCCAGATCGCGCCCATTTACCCTGAGAACTCCTTCGTGAATCTCCACCGTATCACCTGGCAGTCCGATAACTCGTTTGATGTAACTCTTGGAAGGATCGTCGGGAAACCAGAAGACAACTATGTCGCCGCGATCTAGATGCGGTGCCCAGCGGTAATCATCGTAGTACACCAGCTTGTTCACAAAGATTCGCTCCCCGTCATGGAGGCGAGGCAACATGGATGTGCCTTCTACCTTTACAGGCTGTACAATAAACACGACGACCAACGCGGCAATCATTAATGCAAACACTAAATCACGGAGCAGAAGCCGCGCTTCCGACCACAAATTGTCACGTGAAGCTTCCTCTGGCCGGAAGACCTGAATATCTTTGTCGTCATCGACGTGTACGTCCCCGAATGGTGGGGGATGGCGCCTTCTTATTCCAAACATAGTTTGTGTTAGCTTTGACGGAATCAGAAAACATTGCGATCGCTCGCGAATTCGAGGTTAGCTTTCGATCTCGCTGTTGTCAAACCTGTTTTCCAGCGGGGAGCGGCTCAAACGTTTGCACCCTCACTTCTGCTTCTTGGTGTATTCCTTGACAGGGTTTAGCAGCGCTCTCTATCATCCTGACCTGAGTTCCCAACCGGAGAGCCCGTCCCCCGGCGGACTTGAAAAGAAAGGCGCCCCTAGCCGTGATCAAGTTAGACATTATTAATCGCGTCGCTGATAAAACTGGTGTTCCCAAAATGAAAGCCGAACAGGCGGTAGAGGCCCTTTTTCAGTCGATGAAAGAAGCGCTAACTCGTGGTGAACGAATCGAACTCAGGGGCTTTGGGGTGTTCGTTGTAAAACCTCGGAAGCGTGGCGTAGGACGTAATCCACGCACAGGCGAAGAGGTCGCAATCCCATCTGGCAAGACTATTCGGTTCAAACCCGGCAAAGAACTGCAGGCGCATGAGAACGGTGAATCGCTAACAAGCGAATAATCAGAAACGACACGTAATTGGTTTTTTTAGAGGCTAGAGATTGGCATGCACGAGCATTCCGGCTCTAGCCTTTCATCTTCAAAAAAATATGGCGGAGTCAATCAGAACAATCTCCCCACCCTTTGATCTGTTACCAAGCAAGGCTGTGCTGAATCCTTCCGCGCGCGAATGGCAACTGCACGGCGCGTTGTTCGTTTTGACAATCATCAGCACATTACTTGCCGGCACGATGTTGGTATTACCAGACCTGCCGATTGTCGAGCCGCCACTGCGAACCGCTCTGGACTATATTCGGTACGTACCCATTGCCTATTTCCGATCCGTTTCTGCGTTGATCTCTTTAGTTGTCGCGCATCCTGCAATACTCGGTGGGGGTTTCGCGTTTTCGATTTCATTGCTTTCCATTCTGTTCTCTCATGAAATGGGACATTATCTCGCATGCCGTTACTACGGAGTGCACGCTACCCTGCCCTACTTCATTCCGGCCCCACCATTATTTCTCGCGGGCACGTTTGGTGCTTTCATCAAAATTCGATCACCTATCCCCTCACGACGTGCGTTATTCGACATAGGCCTTGCTGGTCCACTCGCCGGCTTCATCGTGGCGGTCCCTGTCGCGGTGCTGGGAATACTCGCCGCACAATCACCACTCCCGCCGTCGGAAGGATCTCAAGTCATCTTTAACGACCCTTTGTTGTTTCGGCTTCTGGCAAAAGCGCTCGGCGTGACGCTTGACGCGAATACTCCGATCAATCCGTACTACATGGCAGGTTGGATCGGGCTACTTGTAACGAGTCTCAATCTCATGCCCGTGGGCCAACTCGACGGCGGTCACGGAACCTTCGCAGTTTTTGGAGCGCGCGCTCACTCCATACTTGGCCGCGTCGCGCTCATTATAGTCGCGACCCTTGCGGTGCTCGGTTTCTGGTGGCACGGCAGCCCGAGTGGATTTCTTTATGCAATACTCCTCGCAGTTATGCTGAGAATCCGTCATCCACAACCTCCACAGATGGAACCTCTCGGATTAGGGCGAACTGCCGTTGCAATCATTACGCTTATCGTGTTTTGCCTATCGTTTTATCCGTTTCCGATCACGTTAAGGTAACTCGGCTGGTTCGCGCTGATTACGACACGAAAAAGTGCTGTAATGAAAAGGGCGGCCCGGTGCCGCCCCCTGAAGTGATCAATTGTCAGCGGCGCTAGTTAAGTTACGGCGTCGGCGAAGCATTGGCATTGCTGTTTGAGTTCATGTTGGCGTTCATGTTCATGTTCATGTTCATGTTCGCGTTCATGTTTTTGCTCTTATTGCTGTTCTTGTTTTTATTGCTGTTAGTGTTGGTCGTCGCACTAGAATTCATGTTTTCCCCAGCCGTCGTATTCGAATTACTGTTTCTGTTTGAATTCTTATTAGGACAGGCCTTAAAAAACAGTGAGAAGATCAAAAGCAGGACAACTGCCAGTGTCTGCTGCATAACGTACTCCTTTTCACACGAGTGGAAGGAGGGGGCTACGAGAACCTTAACAATAAATCGGGGGGTTTTCGGTACGCTGGCGGACGCAACTTACACGTTCGCAGACAATCTTTAAGCGGCGGCCCCTGCCGTCAACAGGCCTTTTATTTCTGTTACAACACGGGAGACCTCGTCCTGATCTGCCAGCGCAATCATGAAGAACTTATACCCTTGATGAAAGCAGATTACCCCATTCGCAAAGAGCCAAACCCCATCGAGAAAGGGATTACCACCCAGCAACCAACTAATTGGCGCACCCGTAATACGCCCCGGTTGAAATATCTGCGCCCACATCGCCGCTCCAGCAGCGCAACTGAAAGCCCCAAGCAATGGAGCACCTACATACTTTGTTACCTTTCGCTCAAACTCCGCCCGCTCCCGGTCCGCTCCACTCAACTCGCCTTTTGCAATGAGCAGCTCCTGCTTCTTAAGATAAGCATCGAATTTCTGACCGGCTTTGCTGAGTCCGTACACCGGCAGAGCTGAGTGTGTTAACCAGTGTGGATGCGCTCCCAGCAATACAGCGTCCAGTCCGGGGAGCGCGGCACCCATCCTGACTCCGAGAACAAGAGACACAGTTACAGCAGCGGCCTTGCCGGGGTTTTCGGTTATCCACTCGCGAGCTTTCAACAGACCCTTTGTTGCAGCTGATGAGGCACGTGTAAATCTGGCTCCTGTGTCGTAGATCTTCGACGCGTGCGTGTAGTATGTCCTCGCTTCGTCGAAAACCTCGCCGGCCTTTTTACCTGCCCCACCCGCCGCACCACGAAAAACTTCGCCCGCCTTTTTGGCGCCTCGCATCGCCTCCTCAGCAGCACGTCGCGCAGCTTCGGTCAATTCCGCATCTTCGCTCAAACGATCAGCCTCAGCCCGTAACCGTTCCGCGCCACCTGCCATGGTTTCGGCACCTCGTCTCGCAGCGTCACCCGCCACACGCGCACTCTCACCCACGATGTCTGAGATTGCAAACTTTTCATCGAACTCACGTGCCTTGCGCCGGGCCGCCTGCTGCCACCCATCAAGTTTTTCTTTGTAGTCGGCCATTTTCCAAAAACCTCTGCGAACGAAACTCTAGTCCTTTTGTACGTCACATGCCGCCACGGAGTTCGATTTTAGCTTCTGTTCTCCTATCACGCGATCTCGACCAGTGCGCTTCGCGGTATACAAAGCAACGTCCGCGGCTTTCAACAACTCAACAGCAGTTTGCGCGCTCGATGGACATTCCGCAACACCAAAGCTGGCGGTAATCTGAGCAGCAAATGGCATAGATATATTTTTGCTGGCGATTCTCAACCTCTCAGCTACTTCAATGCCGCCGTCCTGAGCTGTTTCCACAAGTATCACAGCAAACTCCTCTCCTCCGATTCGGGCCGCGAGATCAATTCCTCTCGTGCCCTCCTGCAGCACCTTTGCGAGTCTGCGAATCGCGTCGTCTCCGGCTGTATGGCCAAACGTGTCGTTCACAAGTTTGAAATTGTCGATATCGATCATCACCAGCACAAAAGGATGCCCATAACGCTGCGTGCGACTGATCTCGCGCTCGAGTTGACGCTCAAATCTTCGACGGTTCGCGAGCCCGGTTAAAGAATCAGTGAAAGCTGCTTCTTCGCAAACGTCGAGATAAGCTTTGAACTCGAGGAGGGTACGCGCACGAGCCAAGAGCAGGTCAAGGTCCGTCAGATCTGTGATGTACCCAAGCGCGCCTGCTTCAGATGCCCTGCGAAGGTCTTCAGCCCGACTCCCCGCTGCAGTCTGCATAATCAACGGGATGAATCTGGTTTGTGGATTGGCGCGAACTCTTTCAGCCAATTGATAACCGTTCAAGCCAGGCATCATAACGTCTGTAATGATCAGGTCCGGCTGGTAGGATTCCATTATCGCCAGTGCCTCTTCGCCGCCCGTCGCTGTCCTGACGCTGTAACCTGCCAGGATCAATGCGGCTTCGAGAAGGCCCAATTTATCTCGGTTATCATCCACAACGAGGATGTTGGACCGAGGGTTCATTGCGAGAAAGTCTTGTCCGGTCATTGTTCTTGCGCCTAAAAAAGGTTCATGTTAAAGTGCGCCAATTCAATAATGATCGTCCTAGTACTCGCCGTCGAGTCCGTACAAGAACTGAAAATCATAAAGCCCAAGGAAAATTCAAGCGGGTTTCCTTACCCTGTAGAAACTAACCCGCAAATGGGACCACCTTTTGAAGAGCAGTCACGCTGTAGGAACCTATTTAACTGAGACGCTTTAACTCGACCCCCGGGGGTATAAGCAGATGAAGGCCGTGCAGCCATCAAAGCGTGCGCGGGATCTAACGTCGGAAGATCGCGCTCAATTGATTCGGCAATTAGAGTTTGGTTCATTTTTAACCAATACGGTTGTTGCTGATCTTGCGCAAAACTCTGTCGTGTTAGATTTCCGTCGTCGCCGTTTTGTTTATCGAGCTGGCGAAGCTGCTGATTGTCTTTACGCAATCATCCACGGCCGCGTAAAACTCTGTCGTATTGAACCGGAAACGGCACGAGAAGCTGTCATCGACATTCTTCCTGATAGTTCCTTATTTGGAGAATCAGCGCTCTATTCTGCTGCGGGGCAACGTGCAAATTCCGCAATAGCCTATGAAAATTCACGGCTTCTGCGGATTCGCGCCGGGGATTTCAAAAGGGGAATGGCTGAGGATGACCGGCTTCATGATTACACTTTCCGTTTGATCGGTCAACGGCTTGAACATGCGGAGCGACGTTTGGCTGACTTCGCCCTCAATGCAATTCCGGCTCGCCTCGACAGACTGCTTGCCGACTTTTCTATTCGCTACGGTGTTGCCGAAGCAGAGGGCGTTCTTATCGATATTCCCCTTCCTCACCGTGAGATTGCTTCCATCGTCGGCTCCACACGCGAAAGCGTGACCGTACGCTTGAATGCTATGCGCCGGGAAGGTACGATCGAATTCGTTAACCGACGAATATTGATCAAGCGACCTGCATCGCTCGCGTGAGTGACAGGTCGGCATTCCGCGCGAGATGAACTGCCCAACCTGTTGTCGACCTGCCGAATGGAAAGATAATCCCTTCCGTCCCTTCTGTTCCGAACGCTGCCAATTAATAGACCTTGGTCGCTGGGTCGAAGGAGAATACCGTGTACCAGGTGAGTCGATACCGGAAGAGGGGAACGAACAATCGGCCGTAATCCAGGATGACAGCGATGAAAATTAACGTTCTGTTTTATCCCGTGCGTCTCTCGCTTTGCACCTGCCTTCTAATTCTTACGCTCTCCGCCTGTAGTGATTCGAACAACAACGACGGTTCGCACATCATTCAACAGAATCCACCTACAACATTTCCAATGCCGCCCCTGAACGGTAAATCACTCAATGACATGGGCTGGAGTATTGGCAACGATCACGCAAAATTCGCGGAGTACCAGGGAAAAGTCTTGATACTAGATTTCTATGCGACATGGTGTGGCCCGTGCAGGCAAAGTATTCCTCATCTGATTGAAACTCAAAGGAGGTACGAAACACGCGGACTCAGTATTATCGGGCTGAACGTCGGTGGACCCGACGATCCTGAAAAGGTTCCGGCGTTCGCAAAAGCGTTAGGTATTACTTATGCACTCGGCGTTCCCGATAGAGACCTCACTTACTTCCTGCTGTCGGATAACAGTAACATTCCCCAAACGTTCGTATTTGATCGGAAGGGGCAGCTCACGCAGCGATTTATCGGCTTTGGCGATCAGACTGGCCTAGAGATAGACCAGGCGGTTGAGAATGCGCTCCAATAAACGTAACTCCTCAACCGGTGACGCAAGAAAGCAAAACGGTGAGAAAAGCAAAAATTCTAATTACACTCGGTCCCGCATCACGAAGCGCGGAGGTCATTGAGCAACTGCTAAATGCCGGCGCCAATGGTGTCCGCATAAATATGTCGCATGGCACTCACGAAGAAAAGGCTGCGGATATAGCAGCAGCCCGTGCAGCTGCAGCGAAGTTGGGACGACCATTAGCAGTCCTCGTGGATCTGTCGGGCCCAAAGATCCGCACTGGAGAATTAGAAAATCACGAAGCTGTAAAATTAGAAGCAGGGGCGACGTTTACCCTTACCACTCGCAAAATCCTGGGAGATCAGCGACAAGTCTCAACAAATTATCCGGACCTGCCGAAGGTTGTACATGAAGCTACACGGTTGCTATTGGACGATGGCGCCATCGCGCTCGTCGTTGAGGCAACAACAGACACCGACGTGATTTGTACAACCGTGGACGGCGGAATTCTTGGCGAAAGAAAAGGCATCAATCTTCCCGGTATCTCGCTTCCGATCGATTCGCTGACCGAGAAGGATATCATCGATCTGAAGTGGGCTGTGGCTCAACAGGCTGACTATATCGCGCTTTCTTTCGTGCGTCGGGCAAGCGATTGTCTGCGAGCCAAAGCCTTGATCAATGAAGCCGGAGGGCATGCACCATTAGTCGCGAAAATTGAGAAAGCAGAAGCTATCGATCATCTCGACGCGATTATCGCTGCGAGTGATGGCGTAATGGTTGCGCGCGGAGATCTCGGCGTTGAAACAAGCGTCGAACTGGTCCCTGTTTATCAAAAAAGAATTATTGAAAAATCGATCGCAGCTGGAAAGATGGTCATCACGGCGACGCAGATGTTGCAATCCATGGTCACTAACCCGCGACCGACGCGTGCGGAGGCCTCTGATGTGGCAAATGCAGTTTGGGATGGTGCCGATTGCCTGATGCTTTCAAACGAAACTGCAACTGGCGCCTACCCGGTGGTAACAGTAGGTACGATGGCTCGTATCATTGAATCAGCTGAATCGGGTACGGAAAAGATTGAACCGGATCTCGCCAAACTGGCAGGGAAACAATCGGGCCGGGTTAGTCGCGCACTGTGCGAAGCGGCCGCCTTCGCCGCGGTCGAAATGGGTACTCGCGTGACTGTTGTTTTTACTGAGTCAGGTTTGATGGCACGACGACTGTCTGCTCTCCGTCCGAATCAACGCATCATTGCTTTGACGCACGCCTCAGATGTCTTACGAGAACTCGCCCTAATTTGGGCAGTAGAGCCGCTGTTAACCCCCGCAGCTAAGTCAACGGAGGAGATGCTGGAAGCGGGCCAGCAGACCTTGCTATCTGCAAACGTTGTAACGCCTGGAGAGATGATAGTTGTGATGGCGGGTAGATTGTCCGGGCTTGGCCTTTCGAGCTCCGTGACACTATTTACAATCGCTGGTGATCTCGGCCCGACAAAACAATAGAGTTCACGCAGCTGTCGGCTTGAAGGATTCCGTTTACTTCCTCAGTGCGCTTGCGCTCTTCGGCGATTTGTACGGGAGTCTTTTGCGGATCTCGCCAATTGTCGAGAATGCCGACCTGGTGGACGCACTGTAGAGTACAGGTGGGCGCGCACCACTTCTCCGTATTGTATTCACGTTCGAAGTCGAGCATCGTGTACTGTTCGAGCGGAATACCCGGATAGCCGCGCTGCTGAGAACACCAATGCACTAATCCATCTTCACAGATGTAAAGATATCGTGCCCCAGCCCGGCAGCGCCACTCGTAAGGTTTGCCTTCCGCAATGCTATCCTGAAACCAATTGAGTCGCGCGTGATCTTTGTTCCCGAGCTTCTTGACTTGATGAAAGATGTCTTTCTCTTTTGGCGAAAGTGGCTGGAGAGTACCATCGTTATCGTGAATTACTCCTACGGTAGTTGAGAAGCCCAACTCCACCGCACGTTTTGCGACGCTCAACGCGTCTTCTGGATTCTTTATGCCTCCGCCAATCACCGAGTTGATGTTCACATGAAACTCAGCAAACTCCGATAGGTAACGCAGCTTCTTGTCCAAAACGCGCAGGCTCTTGCGCGAGACTTCATCGGGTTCAACGTTATCGATGCTTATTTGGAGATACTCGAGACCCGCCTTATTTAATCGTTTGATTCGCTCAGGCGTAAAGTAGTAACCGTTGGATATCAATCCAGCGATCATCCCACGCAAGCGAATATGATGAATGATGTCGTCCAGGTTAGGATGCATCATCGGTTCGCCGCCAGAGATAGTAACTACCGATGTCCCCAGGGCTCCGAGTTTGTCGAGCCGCGACTTGACGACATTCAAATCAATCGGCTTTGAAGTATGGTCGTATTCGTTGCAATAGCCGCAAGCAAGATTGCAGCGGCGCATCGGTATAAGGTGCGCCAGTACCGGGTGTCGAGTAGAGAGCAAAGCCCGAGTGATAAAACTCGCTTCGCGCAGCTTTAGTTTTAGAAACTTGGTCTTTCGCATTCCGGCAACCGTAAATGGGCCTATTGAACTGAAGGCGAAGAATATGCGACGGCGGCCCGTTAATGCAAGAATGGGTCAGACCAAAACAAATCGGGGCTCTGTTGTTGACAGAGCCCCGAAACGTTTTAGCTGAACCAATTGTTAGCCTTTAACGATCTTTACATCAGCGCCGAGCTTCACTGAAAACTCTTCCGAGTTCAACTTCACGTTTCGTTCCAATTCCGTTAGACGCATCGTGGTTGCGTCGTCATTCTTCTCAATAATCTTTGTTTGCACAGGCATGCCGGCCGAGTCGATCCAGATCTCCGCATACTTGTAGCTCGCATTACCTTTTGGCACCAGCGTCAAATGTATTGTGTTAACGCCGCCCCAGAGTGTCTCCTCGCGCACGTCCTGCAGCGGCTGAAACCGCGCCTCAAGTTGCTGGCGCGACATATACATCATTTCGAGAATGCCACTGGCTTTTGGCTGTTTGGTCGAGTTGCCGACGATAGCGGTGCCGAGGCGTGGACGAAAGATCGTGTATTTACCGTTTGACACCGCAATGATCTCGTGCTGCGGACTCTTCCACTCGATGCGAACAGAAGCGTTGCGTCCAGAACCAGGCATGTATAAGACCACGCCGTTGTATCGGTCTGTGTCGCGCAACTGCGAATTGTATTTCTCCATGCTGATACCGGCACGGAGGCTTCTTAAACTCTGTCGATTTTTTTCCATGCGGGAGAGCACGGAACTGACAAGGCCAGCGCCCTGGGCCTTCGCTGTCGGAGCAGCGGTAATGAATGATCCGAGCACTAAGATTGCCAACAAACCATGGGGAATAAATCTCTTCATAAAAACTCCTTCAGACATTCTCCTTTACAACCCGGAGTTGGAAAAAACCCAGCAATTATAGGGATGCCTCAACGGATGTCAACCTCAAACCTGATTGTTCTCCCCTGCTGGTCAACCACTTTTCTAACAGCGATAACCTCCGCGTCCAGGAGTCCTGTTTGCGTCCTAACCTGTTGCTGGATCTGGTCCTTATCCTTTTCGTTTGCAACAACTTCGGGAGTTAAAAGAACAGTCGCTGTAGTTCGACTTTGATGCTCAGCAGAAGGTGGCAGTTCGCCGCTCGAAAACCACGATTTTGGTGATAAAAAGATAAAGATCAGAATGACGACGCACAACAAATCCCATTGCCAGGTGTTTCTTGCATATTTCCAAAAGAAAACCTTTTTTAATGTGATTAGCAGGCCTCGCACATCCTCAAAACTTGCAAGTATGCAGCCACCAGAACGTGGCTGGCGGGTCCCTTCAATTCTAACGTTCCCGCAGGAAGCTGTAAACGATTATTACAAGCGGGCAGTAACTGGAGTGTCGACGATGTGGCCATCTCGCATCTGAATAATACGCCGACACATTGAAGCCGCCTCCGGATTGTGAGTGATCATGATAATGGTCTGGTTGAACCGGAAGTTCAGCTCTTGAAACATGTTAAGAACAAGCGTCGAATTCTCCGAGTCTAAGTTACCGGTCGGTTCGTCGGCGAGCACGATGGCTGGTCGGGTCACAACAGCACGCGCTAAGGCCACGCGTTGTTGTTCTCCGCCGGACAGCTCAAGCGGTTTGTGATGAAGCTTATCTTCCAGACCGAGCAATCGCAGTATCTCACGTCGCCGCTGCGGATCTTCGCCGCCATTGCCATGAATACGCTCCGCCAGGCGCAGATTTCCTTCAGCAGTCAGTGTCGGAAAAAGATTAAAGCGCTGGAAGACAAAACCAATTTTGCGCCGCCGAATAGAGGTGCGCCTGGCATCAGACGCGGCAGTAATATCTTCTCCATCAATTACAATTCGACCACTCGTTGGTGTCAACAATCCGCCCAACAGATGGAGCATCGTCGATTTACCGCAACCTGAGGGCCCCATAATCGCAAGAAACTCGCCTTCCTGGACTTCCAACGACACGCCACGCAATGCGGGCACATCAACCTTACCGATGCGATAAGTCTTTACCAGGTTCTCAGCTTGCAGAATAGTTCTCATCGAAAGTTCGGGTCGGCGGTTGCGTTATCGAGGGCCAGGAGCGGATAGATTCAAACACAAGAATAGGATGCCGAGTTCAAGCGGCAGATGTTAATACAATCTCCGTCGCTATACTAGGCATCCAGGTTTTACGGACGGTTCGTAATCATTTCTTTCGCTGCGCATCGAGATCAACTTCGGGTAGCTGCCACTTATTCTCAAGCACAAATGCCTCAGGCCGATACTCTTTATTCAAATCAACGGAAGTTGGATCCTGGTAAGTAACGCTCAACTTGTATTGGTCCTGCGGTCTGGTGATCTCGATTCTCGAGGGCAGTGTAGCAGTAGCAGCACTTCCAAACGGCTTCTCCGCAAAATACGTTACGTCTGTCACCAACCGCCCGCGGTCGTCAAACGTCTGCACGCGTGCAAGTCGGATTCCATTCACGCGATCAAACCAAAACCTTCGCGCTAGATGCGTGATGCCATTGTTTGGCGTCGACAACTCTTCCAACACATAATAACCACGCATCACTCGACTGTCTTTTTTTGCCTGGGGTCGAGTGTCCTGCTCCTCCTCAAAAGATTCGCTTTGGGAGTAAATGGCAGACCCTTGTGATTCAATCGGTCGGATCATCAATGCATCTGTCAGGTGCTGTGGACGCAGATTTGAAAGGGCATTAACTGTTTCCTTCTCAGTCTTTGGTTTCTTGTCGCCTGATGTGCCAGCGGTGTCGCCATCCAATTTTGGATAGACAGCATTATTAGTGCCCTTCACAAAGCGGCGATACTTGTCGTCTCCCTTCAATACTGCGACTGAAAAGTGCTGACCGTCCGACGCCATCTGCGCGATATCAACGAACGTGAATTGAATGATCAAGTAGATCTGGCCGGGACGCTGTAACGTGATGGTTCCATCGACCTGTCGATATTTTTCGGCAATACCGGAGGAGGCAAAAGAAGTATCTTCAAACTGAATGTCGATCCGTCCGTGCAGCGACTTCAACGCTGCAAGCCGGTTTACTTCCTGAAGCAACCGATCTGTACTTGCTTCAGCGAGAGGTGTCAAAAGTTGTGGTACTTGAACTTTTCGGTGGGTACCGAAAAGAGAGCAAGCGCCGTTCGGGACTAACAAACTTGTAATTACCAGAATTAAGGTGAGGCGGGATCGAGCGATTCTGGCGGCGTTGGGTAATCTGAGCATTAGACAAAGCCTTCAGGCGCAAATCATACGTCAAACGCCAAAAGATCGCGAATTGGGCGTTCAACCTAACAAAGACAATTTTTCTTGTCAACGAAGTTGTTTCAGTTAATCAGCCATGGATGAACGCAAATGATCAGGATTACAAACACTTGCAGTTGGACTGCGGAGTACGCTATCTAGTCTAACTCAATGGGCGGGCGATCGAATTTCTTGCGCAATCCGTTGATGCTTTTAAGCACGTGAGGCCTACCAATAAGCTTCTGTTCAAAACGCCGCTTGCCCGGAAAATTCAACAACATGATCCCGAGCAGTATCGTTAAGAGTCCTTGCCCAGGCACTCCAGGAATTGACAATAACATGCCAAGCACAACCAGCAGGATACCGAGTGCGTTCTTCCCAACCATCATCGCCGCATGCAGCGCCGGGCGCGGGCCACACCAGAACTCTGTTTTATGAGTCTTCTTGAAATAGTCCGGCGGCAGCTTTACGAGTATGAACGACACAATCGCTAGGTTTATGACGAAAGTAATTACAAATATGAGAATGCCCAGGAGCAGTCCGCGCCAGGTTAACAGCAACGCAATATCGCCTGACCACTCACCTATGTTGATCAATTAATTTCGCCTCTTGCAGACGTCAACGACTCCAAGATTGCTGCCACAATCTGACCGGCAGGGCCGTCAAACTTGACCGGCAATGCTTCAGCTACCATCCAGAACTCATCCAGCCCGCCCGCGCCTGCACGTTCCAAAGCGAGAACCTGGACGAGAAGATCCACAATGTCGGCAGCTTTTACAATTCGCGCTTCCAAACTGTCGCGAATCTCGTACTCGCGATAAAGTTCCTTATAGCGTGCGGCGCTCGTACTACCATCTACAATATCGGCGAAAGCATCGGCCTCTGCTTCTCGCCTGACATCAGCACCGAAATATTCCGTAGCTATTCGGGGCAAGTCGCCAACACGCGCTTCTGCCCAGTCATGCAATAGTGCCATTTGCATGACCTTAGCTTGGTCAACGTGAACGCCCTCGACTTCCATTTCATCAACAATCATCATGGCTGCAACCGCTACTCCAAAAGAATGCGCGGCAACGGATTCAGTGCCATTTGGCTGACCACGCAAAACCCATCCAGTGCGCTCCAGTCGCTTCAGACGTTGAATCTCAATGAGTGTTCGGATCAATGTCGACATTTTTTAGCCAAATCAATAAGATCTGCTACTGTAACCCGAGCTCCTCGTCGCGGACAAATTCGCGTTTACAAAGAAAAAGCAGTGACCCCCGATCGGATCACTGCACATCGTTTCCAAATTATCGCGTGTGTTTCAAGGGTGACTCTCTACATCACCACTTGCCGACTGCGAAAGCACAAGATTAAACCTTGTCCCCTTTTCCAGATGGAGGTTTTTGCCAGTCAGTGATAAGACGGAACCACCCTCGGCAGAGGTGTTGATCGAGTCGCTGATCCTGATGTGACCTAATCCTTTTGTGAGATTAGGTGTAGGGGTGGTCGCACCAACAGTCTCCCCTAACGTTGATGTTGCGCCACCAACCGCACCTCCAACAGTATTAGTTACGCCTCCAACTAAACCACCGTTACCTGAACTCCTGCCGGCGCGCCCAGAAACACTCGAATCGGTGGAGGTGAAAACACTCTGGTCATCAATAGCAACCTGGTTCTGCGCCTGAGCAACGGATGCAATCGTCGCGGTAATAGCAACGGTTGATAAACCGGTCTCCAAACGGTCAAACAAAATGGTCAGATGCGATATAGCATTCGTCTTTGACTTTTGCGTGACATCAGTGATGTGACCCACGAGTCGTGCTCCCTTATTTACTACCACCTGACCTTCAGACTTGATTGTACTCATTGTCTTTAATATCACCTGGTCACCCACTCGAGCTTTGTTTGCGTCTAGAGTGTTTTGTAACTGTGCGGCGATACGTGTCTCTGAAGCGATCTTGATTGTGCGGCCGGCAGCGCTCGCGGAGTTTCCGGTTTCACCGTTAGCACCAGCTTGTGTCACAGTGGTTTGTGCTCTGGCGGTGAGGCCACCAGCCGTTAAAAGGCAAATCACCATTACTACTGTTTTCATACGTTCTCCTCTATTTTGTTTTGCGCGGACTTGGCGCGTGTTTGGACCCCGGGAGAAGACTCTGGCCAACAGCTCGGGAGAGGGAAAGAGTCACGGTCCTTGGTTTGTAGATGGTAGTAACGATTCTGACCAGATGAGGTAGCGACGTGATTGCAAATTTCTTGCGATGCGCTTACGGCGCCTGGAGCGTTGTCGTCCTCGCCCCGCTGACGAGGAGATTTTCGGGCGGGCGAGAAGCTCCTATAAAGCAGCTTCCGGGCGAATTAGAGCGTGAAAGATGATGAGAAACTAACGGCAACCAGCGTGCTCGCAACCGCAGCCGATTTCCATAACTCCTGACTTTTCCGCGTTCTCGCAGTATTCACTGCAATATTTTGTATCTCCAGCGATCCTGCAATCACATGCGGCGTGTGCACATTTTTTATCCTTATCGTCAGCCATAATTCTCCCCCCAGTTTTCGAATCCAACTTCAGAATACAACCATGCTAGAACCGCAGAACCTCCAGGTCAAGACTCAAGGAACGGCACTAACGACAACTGTTCTCTGTCTGTCACCCACGTTCAATGTCAGCGGCTTGTCCAGTTGGATCGGGTGTTTCTCCCCGTCGATACTGATAAGCAGGTTTGGTATTGCTCGTGTCAAGAATGGGGCGGGAGAGGTAGTGGGCACGATGCGCGGCAAAAGGTTGGTTACGACAATTCGCCATGTGGACGGTGTGCAGCGGATACGAATACCCGGTGTATCGGTCTCAAAAGACTCATCTGGCGCCAGCACGTCAGCTTTGAATAGGCCCTCTCCGCATCTAACACCAGTATTGTCATAGAACGTCACTAGCCCGGATACAAACGCATAGGAGATATTACTGCTGTTGCGGGCGAGCATGCGAACATTCGTGACTGGCGTTTCAGCAGACCCGTTCAGCGTTGTCGTCTTGAGTGTCGCCTCAAGCACTGATGCGCCAGTCGCATCAAGAGCAACGGCAGTCTCAGTCAAAGCTGATCGCTTTTCATTTGAATTCGTAGACTCTTGCTGTGCCAGAACCGGTAGCGCGGTCATTAGTAGACAAGTACAGATTGTAAACAGTTTCATCAAACGCCTCCTGCAGTGAAACGCATTCTAGTGCTGACGATGACACGGATCAATCTTTTCACAGAAGAATTTTCGCGTACATCAACTGGTCTATGGTTTGGCCATCTTTAAGCACGCTCTTCCGCAAGCGCCCCTCGAACTCATAACCCACCTTTTCCAACACGCGCGCCGACGCCGGATTCCAGGAGAAGACATGAGCGTAGATTCGCACAAGCTTGTGCTGATTAAAGGCGTGTTCTGTAACCGCCTGCACAGCTGCTGTTGCGATCCCGCGCCCCCAGTATTGTTCGCCTAACCAATAACCAATCTCCGCTGTACGACGTGAGACATCGTTTTGTAAGATGTACCCGATGCCCCCGACAGCTTCATTTCCAACGCTAATCGCAAAGTTTGTTTCCGGATTTTGTCCGACCACAACGTCAAGCCAACGTCGCGCGTCTGCAGCAGTGTAAGGATGCGGAAATCTGTCGCGCAGATTGATCCATACATTGCGATTGTTGGCATGACGGACGATAGCTTTCCCGTCGTCGTGTCGCCAACTCCGCACTTTACAGATCTTGAGGTCTACTTCCATCATGCACTCGATGTAACGACCGGTAGAACGGCGGCGCCTCGTGGAATAATGTAAGCGTCTTCGTTCGGATCTACCTGCGCTAACGCGGCAGCCAACGTCGGCGCTGGTATCATGTTCATACGTTTCACCTGCTCCGCTGGTAACTGTGAAACCAGATAAATACGAAAGCGCTCCGTCTTTGTCATCAACGACCAAGCTGTTTGGCCGTTAACTTGATACTCATTGGACAATCGCGCCTCCAGCTCTGCTGAACTCGTCACGTCAAACCATTTCAGGAAGTCAGGCCGCCCTACACCATCGCGACACTCGGCGATAAGAATAATCTCTCCTCCTTCATTGCAAGCCAGCGCTGACATTTCGAGTGCTTTGTGCGCTTGAATGAAATTCAAATCGTGCGGAGCACCCCCGCAACTCGCAATCACGAGATTTCGACAACTCCCGATTTGCACGGAGTTGCTCTGTAAATATTGCTGACACCCTTCTCGATGCGCGATACGCCACTCACCTGAGAAAATTTGGACTGCCTGTCCAGTTTCGTTCACGATGACATTCACGCAAAAGGAAGGCGCAATGAGACTCGCGATTCTTTCGCATTCTTCATTTACCGCATTACCCTCTAAACGGGCGACACCTACGCCCCGTCGCCGGCCGGCCGTTTCAAAATCCAATGCTAATTTATGAGTAGCTTCAATCGTGCGAACTGATGCCAGACCAGGGCAGACAGATTTTCGACCACCTGTAAAACCCGCAAAGTAATGGAAGTTGATTCCGCCGGTCAAAATTACGTGCGACTGTTGTTTCAGCGTTGGGTTCAACTGAACGGGCGTGCCGATTTCGGTGGTGCCGAGATCGATCATAACCGACAAATCATATGCGTCGTGGACGAGCGTCGTAATACGCTGAGCTACAAATGGTGTTACAAGCTTACGCTGCTCTTCGACAGTGACACTGCGATGAATACCAGTGGCAAAGATGATACGAATGTCGGCTGGTGATATTCCGTTTTGCAATAACCGCCGCACGAGTAAATGCACGACTTGCGCACTTGCCGTTGCTCTCGTCGCATCGGAGACAACTACCAGGACTGAATCCCCCGGGCTGAGTATCTCCTCAAGAGGAGGAGAACCAATCGGGTAATCGAACGACGCACCGATTTCCGCATCGGTCAAGGGACTCCCGCTGGTGGGGGGTGTGTCAATGATCGAACAATGACGCTCGTCAAACGAATAATCCAGCGAAGTTTCGCCGTACCGAAGCGGTAGATTCTGCATGATCAATCACAGCCCAAATTCAAGTAGCGCTTTCTCGATCGGATGAAGTGAAGCAAAATTCGTTTCGCCGGCTTTTCGAGCTTCAGCAAGCCAGCTCCGGAGTTGACGCGCCTCTTCCATTGAATGAATTCGACATGCACCCGTTAAAGCCAACGTCACCAGTGCGTCTGGTGCGCCGTGCGTAACCAGTGCCGCCTGTAATGCTGCCTGTTCACGAAGATCCAGCGTAAGCAAGAGATTGAGTTCCATAGGTTTGGAAGTTGGGTCATCAGTCTCGGTCGGACCGAAAGCAGGCTGTTCCCGCATGACAGAAGTGAAAAGTGTCGTCTTCAAACTCCGGCGATTCCATCTGGATTGTTAAATGATCAACGCCGAATTTGTCG
Organism: Pyrinomonadaceae bacterium; assembly: GCA_046262775.1. Lineage (GTDB taxonomy): Bacteria > Acidobacteriota > Blastocatellia > Pyrinomonadales > Pyrinomonadaceae > PSRF01. Next base: position 18,145 of record JBHEMC010000019.1, read on the forward strand.
TGAAGTTTTGTCCGAAGCTCTTGAAGCAGGTCCGGTGGGGATATTGCCTGACGATGAATAACATGAGCACTAAGTGCATCACGGCCCGATGTGATGGTCCAAACGTGCAGATCGTGAACGCCGTTGACACCGCCCGTCGTCAGGATCGCTTCTTCTACTGCCGCCAGATTTATATGAGCAGGGGTCCCTTCGAGTAAAACGTTTGTCGAATCGCGAATCAAACGGAACGAGCCCCAAATTATCAGTAACCCAATCAGCACACTGAATAATGGATCTGCGGTATACCAACCAAACACGGCCATCGAGATGCCCGCAAGTATTGCCGCTACGGAACCCATCGCGTCACCGATCACATGTAACCACGCGCCGCGAAGGTTCAGATCTATCTCATCACGCGCGTGCAATAACCAAACGCAAATAAGGTTAATGGCGAGACCGCCAGCCGCAACGAGGATCATGGGACCACTCTTCACCAGCGGCGGTGAAAGCCAACGTCGATACGCTCCATAAAATATCAACAGCGAAATTACAACGAGAGCTACACCATTTACCAAAGCGGCAATTATTTCGAGCCGATAATAGCCAAACGTTTTACTTGGCGTAGCAGGGCGCGTGCTGAACCAGACGGCAACCAGCGCCAGGCTTAACGCGGCCACATCCGTAAACATGTGACCAGCATCCGCGAGCAACGCCAATGAGCCCGTCCACCACCCGCCCAGTATTTCTGCGATCATGTAAATCGCAGTAAGAAATAACACCACGCTCAATCGGCGCCAGCTATCTGACGAATGCGCGTGAGTGTGCGAATCGCCTTCATGACCCCGCTCCTCTTTAAGTGAAACAGCCATAACTTAAATCTGCTGAAGAGCGTTTTCAATATCTTCTGTAATGTCGTCGATTGACTCAATGCCGAGAGCAAATCGAACTGTCGCTGCCGAAACACCGGCGGATTCGAGTTGTGCGGGACTGAACCCGGCATGGGAGGAATAGAGTGGATAGCTTACCAGGCTTTCGACGCCTCCGAGTGAAGGCGCAGTACGGACCATTCTCAATGCGTTGAAAAATCTCTCGACTTCAGGTTCGCCGCCCACCAGATCGACCGCCACAATAGCGCCGGCTTCTCGCATCTGACTCTTGGCGATTTGATAACCGGGATCATCCTCCAGGCCGGGGTAGTAGACCCGCTTCACCTTGGGATGTAGCCGGAAGAATTGCGCGATCTGCAGCGCGTTGTCACACGCGGCGCGAACGCGGACGTCCAGTGTTTTGATCCCGCGCCCCAACAGATATGCCGCCGCTGGATCCAACGTCGTACCAATAGTGATCGATATCTGGCGTACGCGCGCAATGAACTCTTTGCTGCCGACAATAGCCCCTGCAGTTAAGTCCGAATGCCCACCAAGGTACTTTGTAGCGCTGTGCATCACTGCATCGACACCATGTTTTAGAGGTTGCTGTAGCACGGGTGACGCAAACGTATTATCGACAATTGAAAAGAGTCCTGCCTCACGACTTACTCGAGCGGCAGTATTAAGATCGACGATGCGGTTTATGGGGTTCGCAGGTGTTTCAAACCAAAATGCCTTTGCGCGCTTACTCGCTAATGCGGGCAGATTTGTTATCTCATTGAGCGCGATGAATTGTGTAGATATACCCCAACCCCTGAGAACGTTGGTCATCAACTTCACAGATCCACCATAGATTGAA
>JBHEMC010000019.1:19861-47655 GCA_046262775.1 Pyrinomonadaceae bacterium
ATCGCCTTGCCGGCATAGTGCCGCGAGGGCGCAGAATGTAGCGGCGGAGCCTGACGAAGTAACAACACAAGCTTCAGCGTGCTCCAGTTCAGCGATTTTACGTTCCACTTCAGCAACAGTAGGATTCGCATAACGAGAATAGAAATAGGCGTCAGCTATCTCGCCTCTCGAATACCGGCGCATCTCGTCGAATGAATTAAAGCTGAATGTCGAAGAATGAAACACAGGTGAGACCACGGCACCGTATGGCTGCTCAGTTTGGCCACCGTGCACGGAAATCGTTGATCCACGAAACCCGCTTTTGTCTTTTGATGCGTCGGCACCCATAACGCTTTATCAATGAAGGAAGTGAGTCTAAGATTAGCAAATATAACTAACAGGCAACAGGAGGCTTCCATAGTGTTGAGACCAGGCTTTAGAGCACACGAACACTTAGGGATAAATCGAAGTTTGATTTGTTATGTAAAGTTTGGTCCCTAACGCTCCCGTACGGATCAGAGGCGGGTAATCGCTTTTTGCGCGAGCGCTTTCGACTTCTTGATCTTATCCTCCTGCGTGCCCGCTCCTCCTACGCTAATCCGGAGGTAGCTGCTGCCTTTGAGAATATACAACGCGCCACCAACTCTGCTGCCCATCCAGTAAGCCTCATCGCCAACTCCGGTTATTTTCTGTGGAGGCGCGGAACCTTCTTCCTCTTTTTCCTTGTCCTTCTTGCTCGTTTGTTCCCGCTCCTTTTCAGATTGTCGGTTATGATGGAAGGTGGTGGTCCAAAACTCTTTTGGATCGCGTCCGCTACTTCCTTCGCCTTTCTGAGTTATCTGAAGACTGATGGAATTAGTGAAAGTGGCCAAAGTGAAGAAGCATTGCGAAACGCTGAAGCCACTGGCAGTCGAGCCATTGAGTTTCGTGTCCTTAACTGGCTCGTGCTGCACCGACTCGATGTCGGCGCCTGTCAACAAGCGACAAGCATCCGTGCGCGCGGTACCAGTCGTATTTGTCGTGCCAGACTGACTTGCAGCTATCGAAGGTGTTGGTTGCACGGTGGGAGCTGGTCGCGAGCTGGAAGGCTCTATTCGTCGTTCAGAGTTTTTGCAACTGCCCGACAACACGAGCACCGTCAAAAGAACAATAACTCGGCTGGTCATTACAGCGATTTCTCCTTTAACGAGCGCCGATTCTGCACTCGAATCGAGTAGGAAGCAACTCTTAGTCATTATCAGAAGAGCTTACTGCGGAAAACTTGAGATAAACTTGAGGACTCTCTAAATAATAAGGACCACGCATGGTGGTCCCATATAGACTCCGCTCTGCAGCTTAGAATTATAAGGCAGCGACATTAAGAGCCGCGTTAAAGCCTTCGTAGAGCTCGTTGTAATCACGGAGCGCCAGCTCCAGAATCTTTGGTAGATCAGCTACGTCGTTCACATTGACAATGGCATTGACGTTATTCAGAAAAGCTGCGTGCGCATCCATGGTACGTAAGGATGGCGAAAGGAGAGCGAAGAAGAGACGCCGGCGCTGCAGCGGACGTAAGACGTTGATTTCGCGCAATACGAAAGCCGCGCCCTGTTCGGCGGGATCGAATTGCGGCTCCAGGACAACTATGTCTAGCTGATTCGCGCGCATCCGCTCTACGGCCTGACGAGTATCATCGGCTATATAGACCTCATAGTCCTGCTCTGCCAGCCGCCTCGCAATTAGTTCGCGGTGCTTCTCAGTTGTACAAATCAACACCTTTCTGTTATCCCACGCCGGCCGTACTTTCGTGCTCTGACTCTTCGCTTCGGAAGATTTTGCAAACAACTGGGCCATCATTCGCAGTAGCTCTTCTGATGAGCTCCCCTGGTTGCCGAGGGATTTTTCAACCTCAAACACAGGAGCCGGATTAGGCCTATCGAACCGCGGATGTTCAGTGGCCGGAGAACCCCCCACCGCCAAAGCGCTCTGTTCGCACGCGGGCGCTGAAGCACCGGTAATTACACGGCCGCCGCATTTCGGACAACGAACAGCGACAGGTCGTGAAGGTGATTTGTCGTCATCGATCTGGAGGCGCGTAGCGCAATTCTGGCAAGTAATGATCATAGCCACTATTCAATTAAACCCAACATCGAAGTCGACTCGGAGAAAGCATTGATCGGGAGCTGATCGCCCTCGCGACGGATGAAGTCTTCCGCTGCCGTCAAACCCTTCAACGACAACAGAAGATTATTTTGATTAGTTGCGAAGGCCAACCCGTCTTCGATTGAGATCGTGTTCGACTCGATCATCTTCTTTATGACGGTATCGAAGTTCTGCATGCCGTCGAGTTTTCCGTCACGCATTGCGTCGAGCAGAGACTTCCCTTCCACTTCACCCGCCTCCACATATTCCCGTGTTCGTGGACTGGATCTCAGAATTTCGACTGCCGCAATTCTCCCATTGCCATCAGCGCGTGGAATCAAGCGTTGCGAAACGATGTAACGGAATGTCTGGGCCAGCCGGGTTCGAATTACGGGCTCTTCATTTTTCGGGTAGAGACCAATTATTCGATCGACGGTCTTCGCTGCGTCGATCGTATGCAGTGTTGACAACACGAGGTGACCAGTTTCGGCCGCCTCAAGCGCAATCTCCGTCGTCTCAAAGTCGCGCATTTCTCCAATAAGAATCACCTTGGGCGCCTGTCGTAGCGTGGCCCTGAGCGCAGATGGAAAATCCTTTGTATCGTGTCCCACTTCTCGCTGGTTGATGGTCGAATTCTTGTGGGAGTGCAAATATTCAATCGGGTCTTCAATCGTTACAACGTGGTAATGCTTCTTCTCGTTAATGATGTCGATGATGGCGGCCTGAGTCGAACTTTTACCGGAGCCAGTTGGCCCCGTTACAAGAACCAGCCCATTGCGAAGTTCCGCGATTTCCGCTAATTGCGAAGGCAGACCGAGCGATTGAAGTGTTGGGATGTCGGTTGGAATCACCCGCATCACTATCGAAAAAACGCTGCGTTGTTGAAATATATTGACTCGGAACCGGGCTCGCGATGGTAGAGAGTAGCTGAGGTCAGCCGTACCAGTTCGAATTAATCGCTCGGCGGCTTCCGGATTGCCGTGCAACAAAGTCAGGGCAATAATCTCTGTTTGATAAGGAGTGAGCTTTTGTAACCCCAGCGGCTGAACGGCTGTAAGTTTGCCATTAATCTCCACCTGGGGCGGTTGACCGACCGAGAAGTTTAAGTCGCTGATCTTGTCCGAGACAAGCAGCATTCGCTCAATAATCGGCGGTAAATCGAAGAAACTCATCTGAACTCCGGAATTTGATCTGGAAAGCCTTGAACTGGGAGGGAGCGGCCGGCAGTACGAGTGGCGACACTTCGAACCGCAGCGATTCTCGCGCAAAAGGGTGTCAAACGCAAGAAAAAAATGTTTATCGCGCTGAGTTTGTTGCACGGAGCAACGACTTCGTTTGTTCGAGGATGTTTCCTGGCGGGCTCAGAAGAGCGCTGACGACTGCGACCGAATCGGCACCCGCCTTTATCACATTTTGGGCGTTTGCCAAGGAAATCCCACCAATCGCGACTAGCGGAAATTCGCCGATCTGACTTCGAACGGCCTGAAGACCGGCCAGTCCGACCTCGGGACCGGGGTCAGCCTTTGTGCACGTTCGGAAAATGGGTCCTAAGGCCAAGTAGTCGATCGGCAGTTCCACCGCAGCGCGTGCCTGCTCGAGATCGTGAGTTGAGAGCCCAATGATTGCTTCACTCCCCAATAGTTGACGCGCCGCGGCAGGTGGCATGTCGTGCTGCCCGAGATGTACGCCGTCCGCACCAACTGCTAATGCGATATCCACGCGATCGTTGATGATGAGTCGCACATTCCGAGCCCCCGCGACGCTGATTGCGACACGTGCTACCTGATAAAACTCGCCCGCCGATAACGATTTGTCCCTGAGTTGAATCAGTGAGGCGCCTCCTTCAACAAATTGACGCACTTGTTCTAGGTGGGAGAGTCGAGCGACAGATACATCGGTTATTGCATAAACGCGAGGAAGTGAGAATGGTCTCTTAGACATCCGCAGGGTTTTCTTTACGCTTGGGGCGCAGGTTCGCCGGCAACACACGCTTACGCAATCTGATCGTCTGCGGCGTAACTTCTACTAGTTCGTCATCGGCAATAAATTCGAGCGCCAGTTCCAACGATAGCTCCTTTGGTGGTACTAACCTCATCGCTTCATCCGCAGTTGACGCACGCATGTTGGTCAACTTCTTCTCTTTGATCGCATTTACGTCCAAATCAACTGCACGCGCGTTCTCACCAACTATCATTCCTTCGTAAACCTTCGTGCCTGGTCGAGCAAAGAGCGTACCCCGCTCCTGTAGATTGAACAATGCGTATGTCGTGGTCTCACCTGCTCGATCTGCCACCAGGGATCCGGTCGAGCGTCCTCGCAGTGACCCTTGCCACTCACCCCAACGCAAGAACATTGTATTCAATAAACCGGTGCCCTTTGTTTCGGTTAGAAACTCATTTCGAAATCCGATCAGGCCGCGAGATGGAGTTTCGAATTCCAAACGTACGCGTCCGGTCCCATGATTTACCATCTTCGTCATCTGACCCCTCCTGCGGCCGAGAGCTTCCGTCACGACGCCGATGAATTCATCCGGGCAGTCGACAACCACAGCTTCAATAGGTTCCAAGGTCTTACCGGCAATTTGACGTGTGAGTGCCTGAGGTTTGGAGACCTGTAGCTCATATCCTTCCCGGCGCATCATTTCAATCAGAATGGCCAACTGCAGTTCTCCGCGGCCAGCCACCTTGAATTCTTCCGGAGAATCCGTTTCTTCAACTCTAATCGCTACGTTGCCGAGGATCTCTTTGTCCAGGCGTTCTTTTATCTGCCGGGAGGTAACGAACCTGCCTTCCCTTCCCGCAAACGGTGAATTATTGACAGCGAACATCATTGCTATGGTTGGCTCATCAACGGCAATCACTGGCAAGGGTTGCGGGTTCTCAACGGAAGTAATCGTATCGCCGATCTCAATGTTCTCGATACCGGCAAGAGCTACGATCTCACCGAAAGTGGCTTCCTCAACGGCCTCTCTACGCAAGCCTTCAAAAACGTAAAGCTGCGAAACGCGTGTTTTCTGGAAACTCCGATCGGTGTTCACAACGGTAACGTAATCTCCTATCCGAATCGATCCCGAAAATATTCTACCAATAGCCAGACGTCCAACGTAGTCGTTGTAATCCAGATTAGCCACAAGCAACTGCAACGAGTCTGAACGAAGCTCTCTCGGAGGAGGTATTGTTTCAACAATCTGTTCGAACAAAGGTCGAAGGTTTGTTGTTTCAGAAGTCAGCTCTTTCCTTGCCACACCTGCACGAGAAATTGCATAGAGAATTGGAAATTCGATTTGCTCGTCGGTAGCGTCGAGGTCGAGGAACAATTCATAAATCTCATCAACCACTTCTGCCGGACGTGCGTCGCTGCGATCTATCTTGTTGACGACAGCAATAGCGGGCAATCGGGCCTCGAGTGCCTTACGCAGAACAAATCTGGTCTGTGGCAAACATCCTTCGGCAGCATCGACCAGCAGCATCACGCCATCGACCATTTTCAGCACGCGTTCAACTTCGCCGCCGAAATCCGCGTGCCCGGGCGTATCGACAATGTTGATCTTGACATCGCCGAACCTTACGGAGGTGTTCTTGGCCATGATGGTGATTCCTCGTTCTCTTTCAAGATCCATGGAATCCATCACACGCTCGCGCACTTGTTCATTTTCCCGGAAAGTCCCCGACTGGCGCAGCATTGCGTCGACTAACGTGGTTTTGCCATGGTCGACGTGCGCAATGATAGCTATGTTTCTGATGTCATTTCGAATTTGCATATGAGTGCCAGCACTCATCTTAGCACTTCAAGCAGAGGGCCCCGAAGGGAGGGTTTTACAACAGTTGATCTGTTTGTCGAAGTGCTTCGAAAAGGACTATCGCCACGGAGGTCGCGAGATTCAGGCTACGGATCCGGGGGTTTCGCATCGGTATTTTCAAGCAGTTAGACCAATGCTGTCGCAGTAGTTGTTCTGGCAGCCCACGCGTTTCGCGCCCGAAAACGAGGCAATCACCGGAGTCAAACGTCCAGTCGTAACAGCTACGATCGGCTTTGGTCGTGAGATAGACGAATCGAGCCGTCGTCAGGTGCGCGTGAAGTGACGCGACATCGGGAAAACGTTGCAGCTTGACTTCCGGCCAGTAGTCGAGGCCGGCGCGACGGAGCGCGCGATCATCCATTCGGAAGCCTGTGGCGCCGACGATGTAGAGGGGCGCGTTGGCGGCAGCGCACAATCGTGCGATGTTACCCGTGTTCGGCGGTATTTCCGGTTCGACTAGAGCAACGCTAATCACTTAGCAACTCACTTGCTGAAGACGAAAGACAAAAAGAAACGACGAGCTTCGCATGAAGTGGTCGTCGTTTCTTTTGCGAGGTCCGCATGACCTCAGAAAGTTGTGTGCGCCGGTGGAAGGTTCGTGCTGTAACCTGCTGGCTCGAGTTATCTCTTCTTTGCGGCCTTCTTCGCGCCGCCTTTCTTTGCGCCCTTCTTCGCGCCACCCTTTTTCGCTGCGGACTTCTTTCCACCTTTCTTAGTTGCCATAGCTTGTATGTGCTCCTTTTTAGTTTTTTGTTTTTTGCTGTTTCTTCATGACCACAAGATACTGTGTCTGCTTTGGTCTTGTGGGCTAGAGTAAACGGCGCACAACATCTTGCTATATAAACGTAAATCACTCCAATGTCAATAAGTTATTACTGTCAGCGTGAATTATTTTTCCTCGCGACTCATCGATCCTGAGAGAAGTTTTGCGATGAACACAACTCGGCCGCTTCCGACTTTATGACAAGATCATTGTCACGTAGGCGAGGTGGAACGTGCTTCTAATCTTGCGAGTTGAAGATCTGATCGAACTTAGATTGTTAGTATTCAATCGGGGGTCGCAGCGGGAAATTCCTGATGCTCAATTCCGAAACAGTGGCGTGAAGATCCATTGAGCCTGATGATCGATTCCGTAGTAGTAGAGCACCGCGTCGTTCTTACTTTTACTGGCCACCCCTACAAATGGTCCATCTGAATCTTCGTCGATCCCAGCGTCTGCACTAGTGTTATCTGTGGTCCCCGTATTCAACACATTCGCAATCAGAGGAACCGCAAACTGTTGCAGCTGCGCCAGTTTCGGGCTTTTCGGTTGGGGCAGAAAGTTGCTGGTGTAAATGAGAACAGACCGTTGGAAATCGATCAAGGCTTGGCTCCGTGGACGAATTAACCGCCAGTCGCCGTCAGTTGTTAATGGGTCATGGGCAGCACTGACTCTCAAGACTTGTCGCTTTTTAGAACCACCCGGGATCGGTATTCCTTCAAGCAGTTGGTCCATCGAAGTAGGCAATGCCTGATCTCCTGTGACTCCCAGCGTTGATGAACGATAGAGATAGTAATCGCGAATCGCGTCTGCAACTTGTTCACCGCGAAACATGGCTTCACGCTCACGCTCTCTCTGCGTTTGCTGTCGCACACTGGGAGCTGCAGCCATTGCAAATAGCGCAAGCAGCGTCATCAACGCCAGCAAGGCCACCAGCGTATAACCGGCCTCACTGACTCGGCGCAATGCTGGATCGTCACTCGTCAGCTCCTCAAACGTGGCGGCACATGACCCGTATATATTGTGGTCGCGTTTAACGGTCAGGCTCGTCATCATCAGTCTCTGGCCTCGGTGTTGGGCGCATGATCGAAGCAGGCCCGCGCTCTCCTTCAGTCATTGGTAGCGTATGTTTGATCTTGAGGCTCGTGTCAACTACGACGAGTTCTTTTTCCGATATGCTGGTGACGCGGAACCTTCCGCCGAGAACATCTCCACGCTGCACGTTTACCACTTCCTTGTTGTTTTTGTCCTGAAGCATCGCAGTATCGACGTGCTGATGCGTACCGATGATTCCTACATACGTGTAATTGGGAGTTGGCGGTGCAGCAACGTTCAGCGAAGCGTCGTTTGAATAAACTTTACCATCAGGTGATCGAACCACGATCGGCCGTACACCAGGGTTCGCGATCATTGCGGCCGGTACGACGGTAGAGAGTTGTTGTGGGCTGCGATATTTGGTGCTCAATTCGCGCCCGTCGACATAGATCCGCAGATCAGGTGAAAACTTATCTCCCGAAACATCAAGAGTAAAATCCGAGGTACGGGCATACACGTTGCTCGGGGAGACAGACGCCAGCAGGACCGGCGGTGTAGGTGTCGGCGTAGGCGTAGGCGTAGAGGCCGCAAGCTGAGCAGGTCCGGGTGGTTCGTAGTAGGAAAAGATGTTGCGTTTAGCCTCCGGCACATTAAGGCCAGGTCGCTCGTAAACGACAGGCAATAGATCGACAAGTTCCTCCGGTTTCAAGGTGGTCGAATCATTCTGCGAAGCCGAGGTTACCCCAGCCGTGTTGGTTGGACGCGTCGCAGGGGCATTTGCCGTTACTCTCGGAGGTGTTTTGGCGGAGCCTCCGAATCCGAATACGGCCCACCAGAGAAATACAATCGCGACGAGTCCGAGCACCGCCGCTGCGATAATCTTCTTCTTTTCTGATGGGTTCTGGAGATCAGCTACTTTCATTTCACAAAACCTACCTTTCCGCATTATCGCTGTTCTTAGCGCCAGCGGTACGCTGAAAGTAGGTGGCCATATTTAACTGTAAACTAACCAGCGAACCTCTCGATCCGGAACTCGACTCGCTACTGACCGTGCCGGTTTGCGTCGCGCGTTCTAACTCCACCTCATTTATGACAATGAACTGACGACTGTTTTCGATGTCATGAATGAATTTCCGAACGTTCTGGTAAGGACCTTCGACCGTTACTGCGACAGCAATACCCGGATATGCTGTCTGCCACTTAGTGTTGGTTGAGCGGCCAGCAGCCGTTCGTGTCCCAAGTGGATCGAGCGCAGCGTACGTTGGGCCTGAGGTGTTGCGCAGGCCATCTTTAACGATCAACTGATTGAGCTCATCGTACAGCGCCATTCGACCCTCATCCTGGGTCTCCAACGCGTCCGTTTCAAACCTCACCAGGCTATCGCTGATCTTTTTCACAGTACTCTCAGTATCGTGGCCCTGATGCACGATGTCCTGCGATTTCCGGATATTCTGTTGTAATCGGGAACGCTCCGCTTCCAAGGATGCGAGAGTGGAACGAGCTGGGAGAAGGAAATACAGATAACTGGCGACGACGAGGATGAGAATGAAAGAACTCACGGCGACAGCGATGATTTCTGCCACTCCAAACATCTTACCGCTTCGACCAGTAAATAGGATGTTCGTCCGAGTTTGAATCGGCGGCTTGCCGGCAGGGGAATTCACGGTATTATTCGATTGGACCATTTTTATCCTTAACGAGGTGAACTGTTTGCCGTTGCAACATCAGCGGTAAATACGTTCCGGGGACGATAGATAACCCAAAGCTCATATTCCGTGCCGTTCTCACCTCGTCCCTTTTGCAGGTTTTGAACTCGCAACTCCGCCTGGAAAACTCCTGCGCGCGCCATCGACGCGATCATGTCGGTAATCGTCGTGGAGTTCTTCGCAAAGACGCCAAGCTCAAGTTGAGCCACAGTTTCATCACCATTAGTGACGATGTCGCGAACTGAAATCCGTGACACCCGAGCATTGGCCGGCAAAGCGTCTTCTAAATCCGCCAGTAGCTTTGACCAGGAGAATCGCTTGCGATCCGCGAGTCCGTGAGCTGCTCGTAGTGCCTGCAACTGCTGCGGCGTAAACGAGTCGTGTACCTGCTCCGCCTCTTTGACGAGTCCTTGTTCCTGCTGTTTTAGAGTGTTGATGTCAGCCTGAACAAGCTTGGTTTGTCGATTTGTCTGTGTGGCACCCGATGCGACAAAAATCAGCACGAGAATAGAAAAAGCAATAATGGCAAGGCTGATAATCCACGGGAGTGCCCGGTTGTTAAAAGGTTTACTGGCTAAATTCAAATTCGTATTCACTACTGAAGTCCTTGGCCGGTCAATCCTGAGCGAGACAGGCGGATTGCCGGAAGCATACAGTCTGAATCTTTGATCCGCAAATCACAACGGGCTACCGTCCAATCGCCGCCTGTGTGGCCGACGTTTGGCGCGGCAGTCGTCTGTTACACGTCGCGCCACGAAATGTGTTGCACAAAGGTGGACTTCAAAGTTCGCCTAAATAGTAGCAAACGTTGTTGCCCGGTGGCTGCGCCGCCGTCGATCGCGGCTGTTGTCGTTTCGTCGGCTGTGCACCTGACAAGCTCTCATCGAGCAAGTCAAAACGAAACAGTTGATCACCAATGGCAACCTTGTCGCCATCGTTCAAGATTGACTCGGCGGCCGTTGAAGAGCGGTTCGATTGTCGATCGGAAATCTTATATCCAACAGATTTTCTTGCGGTCATGATCAACATTGGCCTCATTGCGCGTGGAAACGTGATACTCGTGAATCGCGGGGCCGAATATTTGCCTCGATTGCATGGTCGATAACCACCACTGACCGTTCGAGGTGATTTGGTGTTGCTGGTAGTTCCGCGCACCGATGCCGGCTGGCGATCAGCCTTGTGAATGAAAGTCGTTTACTCGAGAATTGCGGGGTAGCCGAAGCGTTGGATCATTCTCTGCAGTCATGATAGGCCAAAGGGAGCTTACGTGCGGGCACCGATTATCTTAGCTTTTCAGTTTTGACCGCACCAACGAACATCTTGCGATATCCATTAATTGCATTGTTCTGTGCGCTTCTTACCAGTTCCGTTGTTAAGTGTTTACCACCTGCACTTGTGACGGTTCGTTGCTTACTTTTATAATCGCCATGCAACTGTTCTGTAGCATTGGTAACGTTTTGAAGATGGAGAATCGATTTGGAAGAGACTGCAGCGGGCACTTGTTGCGATTCAATTGAGGCTAAGACAGTAGAACGTGTAGCGATAGCGAATCTGCCTACAAAGTGGGGTGATTTTCAAATAGGCGGTTACAAATCTCTGATTAGCGACGAAGAGTTTGTTGCCATTTTCAAAGGCGACATGTCCCGTGATATTCCCACTCTAGTGCGAATCCACTCGCAGTGTTTGACCGGCGACGTATTTGGCTCAACGAAATGTGATTGTGGAAATCAGCTCCAGCGCACCATGCAAATGATTCAGCAGGAAGGTCGCGGCGCAATCGTTTACCAGCAGCAGGAAGGGCGTGGTATAGGCATAATCAACAAGATTCGCGCTTATGCATTGCAGGACCAAGGAGCAGACACGGTTGAAGCAAACGAACAACTTGGACTCGCAGTTGACCTGCGAGAATACCGCCAGTGTGCGGAGATTCTTTTCGATCTAGGTCTTTGTAAGGTGCGAGTGATCTCCAACAATCCACTAAAACTGCGTGCACTTGAAGAAGCAGGATTGAAGATTGTTGAGCGCGTTTCAATCGAAGTTGAACCAACGAAGAACGCTGAAGGCTATCTGCGGACGAAAAAAGAGAAGCTGGGTCACCTGCTTCATCTCAACGAGACGTAGCCGACCCGGCTTCTAACAGGTTAGGACCGTTCTAGTTTTTGTTTTTGAGTTCCTGAATAGCGGCCTTCAACCTGTCCGCGTCCGGTGCTTTCGGTTGCAATTTTAAATATGCCTCAAATTCCGCTGCCGCTCTCTGGTATTCTTTGTTTCCCCAGTACACACCTCCTAAATATTTATGGGCCATGGCTACTTCGACTTTGCCGGTAGATGTAGCAGCTTCAAGTTCCTTCTGGGCTTCAGCATATTTGTCAGGGAAGAACTCTTTGGTTTTTTCGTCCTTACTAAGAGTTAACAAAGTGATGCCAAGATACATATGAGCCGTTGGCGAAGTGACGTTGAGCTTCAACGCTTCGCGTAATTCTTTTTCAGCCGCGGGTAGATCCTTAACGTTGAGTAAAGCAATTCCATAGTTTAGGTGCAGCATGAAATCCTTGGGCTGCAATTCAACCGCACGCTTAAGAAATTCACTCGCCTTTTGTGGTTGGCCCAATTTCAAATACCTCGTGCCGAGTTCGCCGAGCGCCAAAGAAAACTTAGCGTGTTTCGTCACAGCTGAGTTGAGAAGATCAATGGCTTTCTTGTCGTCACCTGACTGCATTGCCTTCTTGTAATCCTGAACGGCGTCTTTGGAAACGCCCTCGAACGCTGTCTCGGCCGCGGCCGTCGCGCCTTTAGGCACGAGGTGCAGATTCAACATCGTGCCCGTGCCGATGGCCGTTCCTCCTAAACCTCCGGTGCCGTAAATCACGACGGACTCTCGCAGCGGTTCCCAATCGGGGCCGGCGTCGACGATTACGGTGTATTCAGCGGCCGGGAGACCATGAAAATTAAACGTGCCGGTACCGTCGGTAGCCGTCGATCTCTGGCCCACAACACCCGATTCCAGCTTAACCACAATCCCCTGATCGGCCGAGCGTCCACTGGGGAGGTAAACGTGACCCTGGATTGTATGCGTTCCTCCTGAGGCGTCAGGAAGCCCACGAGTGCTGCCAACGCCCTGGGGGAAAACAACTACCGCTGCAACTAACAGAATTGCTAGCGCCATGGCGCCTCTATATATGCCAATTCTCATATTGTTCATTCCTTTCATAAACGACCTCGAAATTCTGGTCGTAAGGTCAGTTCTGATTCGTTTTATTTCGAAACTCTCTTATTTTGGTTTTCGTCGCTTCGGCATCTCTCGCATTCGGTATCATCTTGAGATAGGCCTCCAGTTCGTCAGCAGCTCGCTTATAATCGCGCTTCTCGATATAGACACCTCCCAGGTATCTGTGTGCCAGCCCAGTTTCCAACGACTTTGAGCGAATTGCATTGATTAGTTCTCTCTCCGCTTCCTCTAATTTGCGTTGTACTGCTAACGCAATGCCCAAGTACATGTGAGCTGTTGGAACGGCGTCATTTTTCTTTAGTGCTCCGCGCAATTGAATTTCCGCTTTTGCAAATCGCCCCTGATTCAAGAGTGCGATGCCATAGTTTAGTTGAGGACGGAAATCATCTGGGGCCAATTTCATAGCGGCAGTCAGAGATTCAATCGCCTTGTCCATTTGGCCCAACTTCAAATATTGAACTCCAAGCTCATTAAGGGCGAGAAAGAAATCTGGATACAAGGAAAGCGCTTGTTTTAACGCGTCGATCGCTTTTCCAACGTCGCCATTGTTCTCAGCTTCTATTGCTTTGTCGTACAAGTTTCTCGCCGACTCCGGAACGTTTGACAGTCGCGCATCAATGACACCCGGAACGCCCGACAACTCCTTTCTTGTCGGTTGTAGGTAGATCGGCAAATTGAAAGTACGCGGCGGAGGTCCCGGACCTGCCATGTTGCGAGATCTAAGGTCGTCGATATAAACAGACTCAGTTACAGTTTCATAGTCTTTCCCACTATCCACGGTAACGGTGTACCTGCCTGGCTCGAGATTCTTGAATGCGAAGGAGCCGTTGTGATCTGGAAAGACGACGTGAGTGCCGCCGTTCGAACTCTCAAGGCTTACCTTGATCTGTGCGT
Organism: Pyrinomonadaceae bacterium; assembly: GCA_046262775.1. Classification (GTDB taxonomy): domain Bacteria; phylum Acidobacteriota; class Blastocatellia; order Pyrinomonadales; family Pyrinomonadaceae; genus PSRF01. Next base: position 33,385 of record JBHEMC010000019.1, read on the forward strand.
CTGACCTGCGACCCGACGGAAAGAAAATGCGGCCGTTGATAGTGTCAATGCCACCAGAGCCACTGAAGTCGACGCCGCTGCCCGCTTGGGCCTGACAAACCAAAACAGTTATGAGAATGAGAGCGCATGATCCGAACACGAGACCGCATCCATATGAGAAGGTTCTCAATTGAGTTAGAAACCCCCGGAGAAACATTTTGCCACTCCTTTCCGGACGGCTTAACTGAGAGTTCATGAATGGAAGAGTGGGACTGGGGAGCGGGTTGATATATATCATGAATACCATGAAAAAAATAAGGGAGAAGCGGTCTTAGCGCCTCTCCCTTCAAAGGAACCGCACATCTGCGGAGGTGTGAGTTCGTTAGAACTGGAACTTCGCACCAAACCGAACCGATGACGGAAATTGGAAGATCAGACCCGATCCGTAAAAATTGTTCGGGACCGGCGCGACACCCGTAATACCACTATTAATGGAGAACGTTTGATCCAAGGTAACGGCTCTTTGCGAGTTGAATACATTGAACCAATCGAGGGTGAAGCGAAGCTGTTTGTTTTCACTTATCTTCCAGGGGTAGTACACACCCATATCCAGGTTGGTTGTAAATGGCGTACGACTATTGCCAATGGCATTTTCGACACCGCCAGAACCACCGGGTACAGTCGCTCCTGTATTCGGAACGATTGCAGTACCACGCGGAACGGCGAATCCTTCGTTGTTCCCGTAGATAGGATGTGGAATCAGCTGATTGAACGGCACGCCAGACTGGGCGTAGAAGTTACCGGATACCACCAGTCTCCACGGAGTCGTGTAAGAGCCGTTGAATTTGAACTGATGCGGACGATCATTTGGCAAACGGCCGTAAGTATTGGAGAGCAAACTTACCAGGTCGAACAACGAGGTAATGTTTGGATCGCTCTGGCCGTTGTCGTTACGAAACAGGCCTTCGTAGTTTCCGATCAAGCTGGAATATACGTACGAAGCGATGAACTGATAATTGTTCGAGAAGCGCTTCGTGGCCGAGAATTCGATCGCGCGATAGTAACGGCGGGCCGGTCCAAAGCAACCAATCGTAGGATCTGCGCAAGCCAAATCTTCCGTGGTTTCGCCGTTTCCGCGTCTTCCCGGATTGAATAGGAAGTAGTTGTTGCCATCGTCGAACGAACCGTCCTCAATGACGTTCAGATAGTTGCTGTAGTGCCCAATCATTCCAAACGTAAGGTTTCTGGCTATTTCATACTCCAAACCTGCTGCCCACTCGTATTTCTTTTGGGGCTTCAAACCTGGATCGATCGGTGTTGCATCCGATCCGAGATTGACTGCAGCGAGAGAGCTGGAAATTCCGGGAACGACAAATGCACCAGCACCAGCACCATAAGTGCTGACGTTGAAGTTTTTGTCTGTCTGGGTGTCGCCACCGCCAGCTCGTACGTTGGTATCGAGCGGAATTGGCGTTTCGATAACTTGCGAGTAGTTAGCAAACAACTTGCCTTTGCCTTTACCGGTGAAGTCCCAGGTAAATCCGAGCCGCGGTTGGAAGTTATCCTTGAAGTTGTTGAGTTTGATGTAAGTGCCGCCGCCGTTGCTGTACGACTGTTGATAGTCCCAGCGACCACCGACGTTGATCTGGAACGACTTGGTGAGCTTCCAGTCGTCCTGTACGTAAAAGCTCTCAACATCAGTATACGTCTTGGCATGCAGTTCAAAATCGCGAACACGCGTGCTCAAACGGACAAGAAACGGTGCGGTGTTGGCCTGTTGTGATGTGATAGCGGCGTTCTGTACACCTGTGATCGATGCAGGCAAAGCTCCGGCACCGAATAATGCATTCACACGTGAGAAGGCAGTTGAACTCGGACAAAGGATCTGTGTACCGACAACAGCGCAAACGCTGAAGGAATTACTCGCCACGCGATAACCATTAACTGTCAGGTTATCGGAAACGGCAATCGGCAGACCATTGGGGTTCGGGAAGGTCCGCTGCGGACCACTCGAGAACGTGTCAATGTTATACCGATTCCTGGAAGCCTCGAAACCATACTTCACAGTGTGTTTGCCGATAAAATTCTGCAGCCTCGCTGCCAATTCATATCGGTTGCGTTTCTGTGGTCCAAACAGACCGAAACCTGGGCCACGCAGAAAGTTGCGTTGTAATGTACCTGTTCCAGCCGGGGCAAACACAAAATCCAAAAAGCCCGTGCTGCTGCCAAACAAGATCCCACTCTGCGTAACCGGTAAAACCGATCCGCTGCTTGACAGAATTGCGAACGTGTCATTAATCAGGGGTTGGTCGGTAGCTTGCGGGAAAGTGTTCGCGCGTTGGAAGTGAAGTCCACCAGAAAGCTCGAGGATCATCCTCGGAGTGATTGTTGAATTCCAACGAGCGGCGTAGTTGTGACCACCAGTCTCCTGACGACCGATGAAAGCTGCCGGGTCAGTACCGAAACCGGAAGCGTTAGTCAATGCGCCTGTCGCCAAAAAACCATCAATCTTGGTGAAGTCACCAAACGTTGAGAACGTCAACGTGTTGTTCTGGTTCAGTGAGTAGGTAAGTTTGCCGGCATAGAACGGCGTCTTCACCTTATTGCTCACCTGCTGATGGAAGGTTTGAGTCAAGTAAAAGTTCTTGCGATTCTGCGGATTGAAAGCGGCGAAGAACCACAGTTTGTCTTTAACTATTGGTCCACCAATGTCACCGCCGATGTCTGCTTCTGAAAATCCATTAGCAGCAGAACCGGTGAATGGCAGGTGCTTAACTTCCCGGACAAGGCTCTTCGTAGTGAAGTAGCCAAACAGGTCGCCGTGAAATTCGTTACCGCCACTCTTGGTAATAACGTTGAAGATACCACCTGTGGAACGTCCATATTCAGCTGAATAAGAACCTGTTTTGACCTCGACCTCTTGCACAAACTCGAATGGCAAGTTAGCACCACTGCCGCCGAAAGCCGGGTCAGTTGTGTTCACGCCGTCGAGAATGTAATTGTTTTCCGGACCCGACGCGCCCTGCACTGATGGATCTCGGTCGCGGCCGGAAGCGTCACGTAATCCCGAACGAGCTGTGGTCGGGGCGATGTTATAAAGCCCTTGCACCGTCCGCGCGGTTGGGAAATTCGAAAACTGATCGGACGAAACGCTGGTTCCCGTAGTATTCGAATTTACGTCAATCGCGGCACCCGCGGTTTCCGTGACAGTCACGGTCGCGCTCGCGCCCGCAGGCTGTAGTGTAATGTCGACCGACGATGTTTTCGAGAGGTTAACCTCGACATTCGCTTGGTCGAACTTCGCGAAACCTTTCGTCGACTCCACCACTACAGAATACTTACCAGGGGGAAGAGTTGGGATCTGATAGTGACCGCTGTCATTGGTTGTCGCAGTTTGGGCCCTGATCAAATTCGGACTGGTTACCGTGATCGTGACTCCGGGAACTGCGGCGCCGTTGACGTCTGTCACGTTCCCCTCTATTGAGCCCGTCGTGGATGTTTGCGCGAAGACGCTGCCCGTAAACAGCGCGAAGCTTGCAACCAACACCGACAAGCTAAAGAACTTTAAAACATTCTTCATTTTCTGCTTTCCTTTCTTAGACTAAAAACGTAGCCGCCATGAGTTTCCTAACTCTCTTCGAAGATGTGCGGCACCAAAAAATTCCAGCGAGTTACTCGAAAAATACATTCTCGCCCGTCGGGTTTTGGCAAATGCCATGCCCACCTGCTGATTTTCCGAATTCGCTTGTGTCTTCTTACATTTAGGAGGCCTGACTGTGCCATTTCAACGAGTGGTAAATCCAAAAAAATGGGAATATCCATAAATCTCAACCGGCCCCTCCCTTGTCTCTCAGGCCGTTTGATGTAGCAGGCGGACGATTCGGCAGACCGAGGCGAGCAAATTTATCGTGCATCGATGGCTTAACAAATTAAAACGCAGGCCAACCAACAGTAGGCGGACGAATATTTGCGGAAAAAAAAGGCGGGCCAAATTGGCCCGCCAGTAACTTAGTGAAAGGAATTACTTAGAACGTTCCGCGGATACCAAATTGGAATTGCCGCGGATTCTGAAGTAATCCTCTGACTTGTGAATTCAGATCGCCGATGTCTGATTGGGCATAGGGGAAGTTAAGATTTCCAAACACCCTATGGTTCAACCCAGCATAGGTTCCTTTTGGTGTGTTGTTGAAGACGTTGAAAATCTCGAGGTACGGTTCAATCTTAAGTCGCTCTTTGATATTGATTGGACGCGTCACTCGTACATCAGCATTGAAACGACCCTGGAACGGCCACGGGTTACTCTCCGGAACCAACTGAATTGGCTTCACGAATGCGCCGAGAGAAATTAGTTGAGCTTCGGTGAATAGGCCAGACTGCAACAATCGTTGCCCGGCCGGGGTTAGATGTCCCGCGTAAGCAGTGTTGAATCCTGTGATGAATCGATTCAACTCTTGCCAGCTACCGATCTTATTGCCAAGGTCACCAATGTTTGTGCCAGGTAAAACATCTCCTCTAGTTGCGGCACTCCCACCATCGCCGTTTATATCGGTTGTGAAAAGATAATTCGCTCCGTTAAAAGTATCGGTGAATGGAACGAATAGCGTGACAGGAGGAGCCGAGCCAAATCGAAAACTTGGATTGATGTTGAATCCAGCAATGGTTCCGATGATCAGTCCGGCACCAAACAAGTGCGTTCGATCATTACCCGTTGGTCCAAAATCTCGATTGTAATGATCGTTGTTTCTGGTTGTGTTGGTTATGAATTCTTGCCGGCCTGAACCGCTGGTTGCTTCTGCGCGAGACAAGGCGTATGAGACCGTGTAGTCCACGCCGTGTAACAACCGGTGATCTCCAATACTTAAAAACGACATCGTGTCGCGGGCCATACGCCCATTGAGTTGTATCTGGAGACCGTTATACATCGAGAACCCACCCTGAATCAGACGCGCCCGAGTCAGGTCGGAAACACCAGGCCAGATCGTGTCGTTTGCAAGGTTGAAAGTGCCGATATTCGTAGATAAACCAGATGCGCTTCGTGCTGCGAGGAAGGCAGCAATTGTTGTCGGATTCACATTCGCTGGCGCCACACCAATTCTAGTGCCGATACTCGAGCGGGCTGCAGCCTCATTGAAGAATGCGGCATCACGTCGACGCTCGTTATCGACGAGCATGAATGGCAAACCCACGCCTCTGATTCGAACGTAGTCAACTGACAAGACCGTACTCTTTGCAAGTTCGCGCTGTAGACCGATATTGAACTGCATCGAGTAAGGAATGCGGTAGTCACCCGGAAACTGTCCGCCAAAAGTATTACCATTCGAGTTTTCAAACTCCGAGATTCCGGTGGTCGGGTTGTAACTGGGGAAAAAAGCGGCGTATGCAGCTTGCACTGCGTTGTGAATGCGACCAAGGTCTGCGACAACCGCCTTAATCGGTAATCCAACCAAACACTCGTAGTTACCTTCAGCGGCGTCCGGACAAGCTGTCGAGGAAATCGGGACAACAATCGGATTTCCTTGCGGGTCGGAAATGAAGGTCTGGTCGAAAGAGGTTGGCCCAATCCCCGTCGAGATGCGCGCGAACTCATCGAATAGCGCATTGTTGAAAATGTTCATCTCATAAGCTAGATAGAACCCTCCGCGAATGCTGGTTTTTCCCTTGCCTGTTGGATCCCAGGCAAAACCAACTTGGGGACTGAACGCATGCCACGGGAACTTCGCAACGTTCCCCCTGCCTTGCCCGAACCTTTCAAGCTGGGGTATTGCCGGCGCGCCTTTCGCAAACATGTTGCTTTCGCGGTTATGCCGTACACCAAAGTTGAATGTTAAGTTCGGACGAATACGCCACGAGTCGCCGACGTACCACGCAGTGCGCGTGTTGAAGTGGCCACCGAATGGTAGACCGTGCGCAGGCTTAGCTGTAAAGAAGCCCGAGTTTGGCCCTGTCGAGAATGACAGCAACGGATAATTCAGTGGGTCCGTCGCGGAACCGACCGGTGTAGCTGGGAAATCGCCATTGACAGTCAAAGGCCCGGCGAAGTTGGCGAAGCCGCCCAAAATGATGCGATTCACCTCACCACCGAAACGAAGAGTGTGATTACCATGGATGTAACTGCCGTCATACTTCACCTGTTTGTTGTCCTGATAAGTCTGTTGGGGAGCCAAGCTGTTAGGACCAATCGACAGGTCGTTGATGTTTAGCTGATAGGCAATACCTTGAGGTGTAGTAAGGAATGGCACACCAAGCTGTTTACTTTCAATTCTATTATTGAAATTGACATATCCCGCGCGAATGCTATGCGTAAGGTGTTCGCCCGTTATATCCGCGCCGATTACATGGACGTTTGTCCAGTCGATATTCTGGAACGGTGAGATCACACTCCCGCCGGTAGAGCTGTCGTCGTTATATCGGTGGCTGTAGAAGATGCGAATCTTGTCGTTAACTGTCCAATCCAGTCTGCCCGTCCAATATCGAGCACGAATTGGAAGTGATTCAGCAGCGCTGAATTGGGTGAACGGAGGATTAATCTGCACCACGTTCTGAGCTAACTCGCTCGAGTGCTCACCATTGATGAAAAAGAAAAGTCTATTCTTGATTACCGGTCCACCTACTCGGAAACCCTGCTGCGTGCGGCTCGAAATTGGCTTTTCTTCGAAATCGAACCGTCGTGCGCCAATCTTCTGATTGCGCCAAAAATAAAATGCGCTGCCATGAAAATCGTTCCCGCCGGAGCGCGTGTTGATATTGATGGCCCCAGTTGTGGTCAGCGAGGTCGAAAGGTCGAAGGACGAACGCGATAACTGAAACTCCTGCACCGCGTCAGTAGAGATATTCGCTGTCGTCGTTCCAACTGTTTCATCGGTAACATCGATTCCGTCAATCTGAACACGTGTGCCTGTTCCTGAACTGCCGTTTACGCTCACCGCACGGTATGCGTTCACTTTTGTGGGATCGATGTTGCCGCCATCCTGAACGCGAACACTAGGCTGCAAAGAGGCGAGGTCAAGGAAATTCCGACCGTTGAGCGGAAGCTGTTGAATCTTTTCCGCTGTCACAACACCGTCTACTGTTTGTCGTGTGGTGTCGACCTGCAGCTGCGCCTCAGTACCCTGCACAGTTACGGTATTGGTAACGGTTCCAACTGCCAGCGATACGTCAGTCTTGGCGACCTGTCCTGTCTGAACTATGACGTTTTCTACGGTGGCCGTGGAGAAACCACTCTGCTCAACTTGTACCGTATAGTTACCAGGCGGTAGGTTACGCGCCTCGTAAAAGCCTTCCCCATTTGTCTGGGCCGTAATCGTTCGATTTGTGGTCTTTTCAATAATCCGGACTGTCGCGTTGGCCACTACGGCGCCATTCGGATCTACAACTTTTCCGTTGATGCTGCCGGTAGGTGTCTGGGCCGTTAGCAGTCGAGGTAAGGTCAACACGACGATTGTGAGTAGCAAGAACTTTGAAGCTTTTGCCATTTTCAGTCACATCCTTTCGTCTTGAAACATTGGAGTACCGCTTGGAATGGGGGAGCTCAGCATGGAGCGCTTTCGGGAGAAGCACGTCCGGTGCCTTCGCCTTCGGTTCCCGCAAAACATGTAAAATTCGAGCTTTTTAGGGATTTGCGGAAAATTCAGATGACCGCATTTTGCAATAATCTGAATATTCTGTCCAATTTTTTGAATAACCGGCGGTCAGGGTTTCGTCCTCAGATGTTCAATGGTGGCGCGAATCGTCGCCTCATTCGGTGCCTTTGGGAGTTCACGGAGGTAGGCTTCAAGTTCGGATATGGCTTCGTGGTTGTGTTCGCGCTTACTGTAGATCGACGCAAGATACAGATGAGCAGAAGGGATCTTACTTCCGCCGAGACGGTATGCTTCTTTCAAGGCGGCTTCTGCTTCATCAAGCCGGTTCAGATCCAGCAGTGCGGTTCCAAGGAAAAAATAGACCCGAAAAGATTTATCGTCGATGCGGCGGGCGCGCTCTAATGCATCGAGAGCTAAATCCGAGCGTCCAAGGCGAACTGAGGCAATTCCCAGCGCCAGGTAAGAGGCTCCCGCTGAGGCATTGATTTCAATCGCCTTGACTAAAGGAGGAATCGCTTCACGATATTGTTCCCTTTCCACGTATAAGAGTCCGAGCTGTTGCAGGGCCATGAAATATTTCGGAAAGAACTGGATCGCTTTGTTTAAATGCGCCATCGCCTGCTCCGAATCTTTCTTAGCTAGATTAGCCATCGCTCGTTCGTATTCTGACTGGGCATTAGGAGGAATGCTTTGAGCGAAGACAGTCGTCGGAATACTTTCCCTAACAGTTGTAGAAGGCTTCAGATTTACATCAACGCGCTCAACCGACGAATTCGTGCCTACTCTCGCAGTATTAATCAACTCGATCCGCTGGATAGCTGATTGTAGCTGCCGATCATTTGGCTGAACGACAACGTAATAAGTTCCAGCGGCAATTCTGCTAAATGTGTAGTGACCATCTGTATCCGTAATCGTTTGCCCAATCCGCGCTCGCGTCAAATCTTCAATAAAGATGGCCACGCCTGTCTGTGGATTACCACCGGGCCCGTACACAATACCTTCGATTTCATAATAACTTTGCGCCGATGCGTGGACACCGCAGAAGAGAATCACGAGGAAGCACCATTCAATCCAAATTATTCTCATCTGAAGTTTCCGTCCTGAAGGCGGCGATTATAGATCGGGTCCGAAGCTGATACCATTAGCTTGTAGCTAAAACTCATGAAGCCAATATATGGTGATGTTGCCTTCATTACAGTTTCCGGGTATTAACACGAAGTAATGTCTGAACGAATTTACCGCGATCCGGTTCACAACATCATTCGCCTCCGGACTGATACAGACGAGGGTCAGTTGATGATGCGGCTAATCGATACCGCGGAATTTCAGCGGCTGAGACGCATCAAACAACTTGGCCTCGGTCTCTATACGTATCAGGGAGCGGAACATTCTCGCTTCACTCATTCTCTCGGCGCGTTCCATTTGATGACGCGAATGCTCGACAGGCTGGGAGAGCGTTACTCAATAACACCCGAAGCTCGCGTCGCCGCACGCGCAGCCGCACTTGTTCACGATATCGGACACGGCCCGTTCTCGCATGTGATGGAAAAGGTTCTCGACTTCCATCACGAGCATTGGACCGCGAAAGTGGTCCGCAGCTCATCGTCAGAAATAGGGGCTCTTCTCCGCAACTACTCCGCCGAGCTTTCCGAGAACGTAGCTCGCATCATCGAGGGCAGCTTTGAACCACACGCCCTGGCGCAACTAGTGTCGTCGCAACTCGACGTCGATCGCATGGACTATCTCCTACGCGACTCGTTAATGACTGGCGCCAAGTATGGAATCTTCGATCTCGAATGGATCATCAATGCCATGGCAATAGATGAAAAGACGGATCGGATATTTATCGAGGCGCGCGGATTGTATGCGGTCGAGGAGTATCTGCAGGCACGCTATTATATGTTTAGACAGGTTTACTTCCATCGCACCTTGCGATCTGCCGAGGCGGTGTTGCGCTCAACAATTCGTCGAGCACTGGATGTTTATAGCAGTGGTCAGGAGGTATGGCATGCTGCAGGTACGGCGGTTGAAAAGGTCCTTCAAAGGCAGCCGCTGACGCTCGAGCACCACCTTGAGATGGATGATTCCGACATAATCTTTCACATCAAGCAATGGCAAGCTGCTAATGACGATGTCTTGCGCGATCTTAGCCGCAGCTTTATGTCACGACGCTTTTTCAAAGCTATTGATCTCGACATGCCGGTCTCTGAACGAGAAGACTTTCTATCAGCCGCCAGAGACGTTGTAGCCAAAGCCGGTTACGATCCTGACTATTACTTCGTCGAAGATCGTGCGAGCGACGTTCCTTATTACAATTACTACGCGGCTGCTGAAACAGAACCAAAAGCGCGTATATTTGTTCAGACTGGTTACGCCAGACCGGAAATTAGAGAGATCAGTGAGATCAGCAATGCTGTGCGTGGACTGCAGCACGGATACGAGTTGCATCGAGTGTGTTTTCCGTCAGCCGTGAAAGACGATGTCTACGCGTTATATCACGACCGAAAAGTCAGTCAGGGATCGGCCGGGGCCTGAGACGTTCCCGCTGTTACGCGCAAACCCTACAAGTGTCTCCCCGATTTAATTCAGGTTGTGAATCTCATTAGGTCAGAAACCATTCTGCGAAATGCATTCTTAGCTGCTTCGTTAGCGGTATTGCTGTGCACCTGCGCTTCCATATCCGCAAGCGTTCGACTGCCCCGGCCAAAAACGGTTGGTATTCTCGATTTTGGAATTTCGGACTTTTCTAAAATGATTACGGATCGCTTCCGTACGAATGTTCAAGCGGGCAATGAAGTAGTTGTTCTCGATCCAGAGTTGACTCGCGCTGCAGCACGAGGCATCGGCTATACAGGCTCGCTTAACATGACCTTGAATGAAGCGCGTGATCTTGGAGCGGCGATGGCTACTGATTATTATATTGTGGGCGACGCACAAACTCTGCGTCGTTCGTCTTCTGCCGAGCCAATGTTTTTTGAATCTTACTGCTCGTTTTTTATCGTCGCCGCTCGAACGGGTGCCTTGGTCTCGTGGGATCGATTGTCTTTCAAGAACGTTAATAAGACTGGAGCCGAGAACGCACTGGTGAATGAGTTAGGCGCCAAACACCTGCGGCAACGGATTCTAAGCTCAGTAAAGGATTTCGAAGACAATTCCCGACAACAACGTGATGAGCCGATAGCCGCCGATGCAATCATTGAAGAGGCCCCAAACGACGAACTTGCTGCTGTCGAGAAAGGCTTACGTCTGCCTCGCGCCTACCAACGATTACGTCCTGATTACCCTGAGACCGCAGCCGAAGCGGACGTAGAAGCGACTGTCGACATTCTGGCCGACATTGGCGCTGACGGTGAGGTAAGTCAGGTTCGTGTCGTTAAATGGGCTGGCTTCGGACTTGACGAAGCGAGCATTCGGATAGTGAAACAGCTGCATTTTTTTCCTGCCATGCGGAATGGGGTACGAATCCCGATGCGCGTTTTACTGCGTTACAACTTTCGTAAACCAAATCAATGATCCGATCGAATAATTCAGCACTGTTCAAGCTCCCCGTTAAGTCATCCACACTGCGACTCACAGCGCTCACTGCACTGCTGTTGACGTTAGTTCTTAGTGTCCCGTCCGGTCGTGCATCAGTAGATACCCCTCTCGTATCTACGGCGACGCGAGCTGGGCGCCTGGCAGTTTTCGACGATGCGTGGGAAACAATCGCCATCCGCTACTACGACTCGTCGTTTCATGGCGTTGATTGGCAAAAACAACGGGCCGTTTTCAGGACGGCCGCGGCTCAGGCAAACACCACGGAAGAGTTCTATCGGTTGTTGCGGCAGATGATTTCTTCACTGCGGGATCCACACACGCGTATCTATTCGCCGAAGGAAAAGTTTGACTGGTGGAATCCGAAATTTATAAGTATCGGCGTAACTGTTCGGGAGGTCGAAGGAGTACCCACTGTTATGGCCCTCGAAAAACATAGCGCGCCTGCACGAGCAGGTTTGAAACCGGGAGACGTAATTTTAAAAGTCCATGACTCTCCGGTAAACACGTTAGTCGATCACCATTTCTCAGGGTCAGCTCGCTTTCGGGCAGTCGCGAATTTGTTAGAAGGAGCAGCGGGTTCAAAGGTCGAGCTGCTATGGCAGGATGAACAGGGTAAAACCCATTCGGGCAGTTTCCCGCGTTACTGGTCTCAGCGAGAACTTGGCTTCGGGATTCGACACGATCGCGGGCTCGCTATCATTCACATAGACGCGTTCACACAAACGATCGCTACCGATCTCCTCTCGGCCCTACCAGCTAGGTTGAAACACGTTCGGGGCATTGTTCTCGATCTTCGATCAAACGGCGGCGGTGATGCCGAGGCGATGGCTAGCATCGCATCTGCTTTCCTTCCGAATGAGACCAAACTGGGTCGATTCGCGGACCGTTCAAGTGCATCGTTTGAACTTGAGACTTCCAGCAAAGGTTTGTGGAGGCCTGCGCTGGCCTCGCCCACGAAGTTACCGTTGGTAGTGCTGACAGGAGAAGGGACATCCAGTGCGGCGGAGATCCTTGCGGCTGCACTGCAAAAGCAACGTCGTGCAAAGATTGTCGGGACCGACACGTGCGGCTGCGTATTGGCAATCCGCAGCAGACATGCGCTCCCTGATGGCGGTGTGCTGGATGTAAGTGAGTTCGATTACCGAACTGCTGAGGGTAGACGCCTTGAGGGCGATGGGGTACATCCCGACCAAATTGTGGAACCAAAGCGCAGGGATGTTTACCGACGGTTCGATAAAGCAACTGAAATTGCCAAAGCTTTGGTGCGTTCTCAACTTTAGGATGAGCTCTTAGAGTCGCCTCTGCGCAATACTCTCCTTCACACTGCCCGCTTGAGCAGAGTGACTGCTGTTCCAACGTTGACATAAAAAACACCAAACGATTTCTGATTGTCACGCCGGCGCTTATGACGGGCTAAAGCCACAGTCGGAATGAAAGGGATTTTAAAGTAGGACGCTGCGACTAGCAGTGCGCAAATGTTCAGAGAGACTCAAGTCATCTTAAGTCTACTGCAGCTTCGCGCAGGCGCGGCGCTGCGTTGATGAATGCTGCCTCTCATTCATCCATACCCAAGGGCTGCAAGTGCATTTGGCTTCTCACCTCGTGCTATCATGCCCTCGAAAGTTCCGAATCACAGGTGAATTGATGCTGTATCTTTCGCAAGTGCTTGGTCGCCCAATACGCGATCTCGAGGGTGAGCGTGTGGCAACAGTTAAGGACGTCATTGTCCGCCTTGGAGCCGGCGAGCATCCTCCTGTGACCGGCTTCGTCGCGCGCTATCGTCGTCGCGACTTCTTTCTTTCACGCTGGCGCATTACGAGCTTCGGTCTACAAGGTGTGCGATTAAATTCTGACATTCTCGATTTGCGACCATTTGTTCGGCGCGATGGCGAAGTGTTGTTGGCGCGAGATGTCCTCGATAAACAGTTAATCGATGTCGACGGAAAACGAGTAGTTCGCGTGAATGATGTACAGATAATTGAAGTCGCTGGAGATTGGCGTGTTACGGGTGCGGACGTTAGCCTGCAGGGACTCTGGCGGCGACTGGCTCCGTCTGGTTTTGTTGGAACGAAAAAAACAGTCGAGGTTCTTGATTGGGCTGATGTCGGTTACCTGGCAACTGACGCAGCGACAGTACAGTTGAAGTCATCCAGCGACAAACTTGCACGCTTGCACCCAGTGGAAATTGCCCGATTAGCCGAGGCGTTGTCTTACCACCATGGTTCAGAAGTGGTCGAGTCTCTTGACGACGAAACAGCCGCAGAAACGCTCGAGGAAATGCCCGCGGAAAGACAGGCACGCATCATCGGCGATATGGACCAGGAACGCGCGGCGGACATTCTGGAATGGATGTCGCCCGATGAAGCAGCAGACGTTCTCGGCGATCTCCCCGAACAGAAGGCCGAAGAGTTGCTGGGTTTAATGGAGGATGAGGAGCAGGCGGATGTTGCCGAATTGCTGCCGTACGAAGATGACACTGCTGGTGGGTTAATGACGACCGAGTTTGTCACGCTTCCAAGAGAACTGACTGTGGGCGAGGCGCTCGCGCGGTTGCGCGACATGGCCGAAACGCCAAACATGATTTACTACTTGTACGTAGTGGAAGCAGAAGAGTCGTGGAAGCTTGTTGGCATTATCGCACTACGCAGTTTGATACTCGCGGATCCTTCTGCTCCACTCGACGGAGTTATGCGGACTGAATTTCGTACCGCCTACGCCGATGAGCCCGCAAATGCCGTGGCACAGCGCATGGCCGAGTACAATCTACTTGCGTTACCAGTTGTCGATGATTCGGGCGAGATTCTCGGGATCATCACCGTCGACGACGCAATGGAAATCCTGCTGCCTAAAGACTGGCGTTCGCGCCTTCCACGATTGTTTAGTTGATGGTTGTGCCGACATTACTCACAACCACGGTTGTATGAGCGACGGAGACTTACGAAATGGCGGAATCACGAGCAGCAGTTCGAGCTGCGGGTCGGCGCCTGATGCGGCGCGGCGCTCATGGTGTTCGCCGAACCGTTGCTCGTCGTAAACGATTACTGACCTACCTCGCCATCCTCGGGCCGGGAATGATTACAGCAAATGCGGGCAACGACGCAGGCGGTGTTGCGACATTCGCCTCTGTGGGTGCTGAATTCGGATATGGACTGCTGTGGATACTGATCCCGCTCGC
>JBHEMC010000019.1:47665-55496 GCA_046262775.1 Pyrinomonadaceae bacterium
CAGGAAATGTGTGCGCGCATGGGGGCGGTAACTGGTAAAGGTCTGGCTGATTTGATTCGCGAACGGTTTGGAGTCAGATGGACTGCGCTCGTCATGCTTGCTCTGCTGGTCGCAAATGCCGGCGTTACAGTCTCAGAGTTTGTGGGCATCGCCGCTGCTACAGAACTCTTCGGAGTACCGCGCTTCGTATCCGTCCCTCTCGCAGCGATCTTGATTTGGTGGCTGGTGGTTAAAGGTTCGTATCAGCGAGTTGAGCGAGTGTTTCTTTTGATGTCGCTGGTGTTTCTTGGCTATATCATTTCAGCATTCCTCTCGCATCCAGATTGGAGTGCCGTTGCCGTCGGGCTCGTCAAGCCGACGATCAAGTTCGAGTATCCATTCTTGTTCACACTGGTCGCTGTGGTGGGCACCACAATCTCACCGTACATGCAGGTCTATGTCCAATCTTCAGTCGTAGAAAAGGGCGTCACCGCTGAAGACTACCGTGAAACGAAGACTGACGTATGGATTGGAACTCTTTTTGCAGTGTTGATTGTGTTCTTCATAGTCGTGTCTACCGCTTCAACCCTGAACCGCGCAGGATTGAGAATAACTGACGCAGCCGATGCCGCACGCGCCCTTAGGCCACTTGCGGGTGAATATGCAGAAACACTTTTCGGCGTTGGCTTGTTTGGAGCGTCGATGTTAGCAGCCGGTGTATTGCCCTTAGCTACCGCTTACTCAATCAGTGAGGCCTTGGGATTTGAAAAAGGTGTGTCTAGAAGTTTCCGAGAAGCCCCAATCTTTCTCGGTACTTTTACGTTTCTGGTGGCGGTCGGGGCGGCCATCGCGGTAATTCCGAACCTGCCTTTGATTCGAGTCCTGCTGGTAACACAGGTCATCAACGGACTGCTGCTGCCGTTTGTCTTGTTTGCTGTATTGCGCCTCGCGAACAGTCGCGATTTGATGGGAGCACACGTCAATGGGCCACTAAATAACTTTGCCGCCTGGCTGACGGTGATCGTTGTGACTACCCTTTCGCTAATCTATATAGGCATCACTCTCTTTCAGGGGTTATGGCACTGATTACCCGCAAGACTTGGCAATTTTCTCTCGTCAACTACCTACAACAGTGATAAAAGATTGGCTCTGATTTAGCAGCTTACCCGAACTCCTGACATAAAGTGACTCGGCCTCGATCCACTAACAAGCTACTTCTGCCCGGCATCGCCGGCCTTGTCACGTTGCTCGCTCTGTATCTCCTCTGGACGTTTGACGCAGCGCTTATTGAGCTGCTGAAACGACGAATGAGTGGGCACCCTGCACCAGAAACGATCAAACACGCAATGTACCTGATCCTCATAGGAGTTATTGCGTACCTGTTCGTGCGTATTCTCAACGAGTTAATTTTTGGTCTGGTGTACCGACTGCGCCGCGGATTCGATGCGCCGACGCTCGTTCGAAACGTTTTTTCTATCATCGCATTCACAGTTCTTTTTCTAATCGCTTTTAATGAGTTGTTTCCGGATGTGCAACTCGGCGCGCTTTTTACGACGTCAGCAATCTTCGGTGTCATTCTTGGTCTCGCGCTCCAAGACACTCTGGGAAACTTCTTTGCTGGCATTTCGCTGCAAGCCGACCGGCCGTTTCAAGTCGGAGATGTGATCACAGTTGGTGCGCAGCGGCATACTGGAGTCGTAGAGGAAATAACGTGGAGAGCCATCAAGATCCGGACATTCCAGAATCACATTGTCCTAATTAACAATAGTCATGCTGCAAAGGAGCCCATCGAAGTATGCCCTCGTGGTAATTTGAACGCGCGCCTTGTATATTTCAACACCCTCTATACGGACTCGCCGGCCAAGACAATCCACGTCGTGCGTGAAGCAGTTCGCGAAGCCGACAACGTTTCTCAGAAGGTTGCGCCGGTCGTGCGCATTCGCAACCTTGGAGACAACGGCGTTGATTACGAAGTCAAGTATTGGCTGGAGGACTACGCTAAATACAACGACACTGACGCACTAATACGCCAGCGGATTTGGTATGCCTTCAGGCGGGCAAAACTGAATTTCGCATTTCCGACTCGCACGCTATACGTAGAAAGAAAGTCGCATGCGGATCTCATGGATCGCGACGGAGGAGGGCTGGTGGAACGGCTCTCCGCGGTCGATATCTTTGCGCCGCTATCCGTCGATGAAACGCGGACGCTTGCCCAGGCCGCGGTTAGACATGTCTTTGCTCCGGGTGAGACAGTGATCAGAGCCGGCGAACCCGGATCTTCAATGTTCGTCGTGCACAACGGGAGAGTCTCCGTTCAAGTCAGCGAAAACGGGCGGCCACGAACTGTTGCAACCCTGAATGAAGGTGATTTCTTTGGGGAAATGGCGCTTTTTACCGGCGAACCGAGGACTGCAAACATAGTCGCTGAAGAAGAGACAGAAGTCCTCGAAATCGGGCATGCCGCTATGAAACAGGTTTTTGATCGCAACCCTGATTTGGTGGAGTCATTGAGCTTTATCATGGCTGAACGCCGACAGGGGCTCGCTCCCTCAAGTGATTCCGCCGCAGTAGTCATTGATGAGTCAGCGGGAATTCTCTCCGCTATCAAAAGATTTTTCGGCCTATCCTGACCACCTCGCGACCCCCGGCCCTCGCCTGATCCGCTCCTTATATATAGAGGCACGGTTCAATGCGTAACTGCCACCAAGGCAGCGAAAATCACCGTATTTGCTTCTAAGAAGTCAGACTTGACAGGGTTACACTCAATCTTTATTATGACGCTACACTCAGCGAAGATTTAAGGTGGGCTGAGTGCCCTACAAGGACTAAAAATGAGGAGGAAGAATTCCATGAGTATTGTGCGTTATGACCCTTTCCGTGACCTGCGTTCTCTCCAGGAGGAGGTGAATCGGTTGTTCTCAACTAACTTAACCGGGGCTTTCGCCGACGAGGGAATTGGCCGTGGCGCCTGGAACCCAAGCGTCGACATCTATGAGAATAAGGACCAAATCGTGCTGGAGGCTGAACTGCCGGGAATGAAGCAGCAGGATTTTGACCTCTCGATTGAAAACAATGTAATTACCTTACGCGGTGAACGAAAGTTCGAGAAGACAGATGAGGCCGACAATTATCATCGCGTGGAACGGTCGTATGGCTCATTCACGCGTTCGTTTACATTGCCACAAACCGTGTCTGCTGAAGGCGCGAGGGCTGAATACAATCACGGCGTGTTGCGCGTGACGCTTCCCAAGCGTGAAGAGACCAAGTCGCGGCGTATCCAAATTACTGGTACTGAGGCAAGCAGCCCAAAAACAATCGAGGCTAAAGCAGAGTCAGGAAAATCAAAAGAAGCGGCGGGCGGCCGTTAATCCTGGAGGGATAATTCTAACGAGCGGGTCCGCGGCGGTCTAAGTCGTGAGCCCGCTCTAGTTCGCAATAGGAAGTTTTCAGTAATGCGTTTAGATAAGTTTACATTACGTGCGCAGGAGGCAATTCAGGCTGCGATCGAACTAGCCGAGCGCAACCAGAACCAACAGGTTGAGCCCGAACATTTGGTGGCGGCAATGCTCGAGCAACCAGAAGGAATCGTTAGGCCCGTCCTTGGAAAGTTGGGCGCAAACGTTACTGTCATCCTGAACGACGTACAGGCTGCCATTGGGCGCTTTCCTCGCGTTCAAGGGGGCCAACAATACTTCAGCCCTCGATTGAGTCAGGTATTCACTGCGGCTCAGAAACACGCAGACGGCATGCAGGATGAGTTTGTCTCGACCGAACACCTGCTCGTCGCCATTGTCGAAGAGAAAGACGGTGAGTCGGGAAAAATTCTTCGGCAGCATGGCGTCAAGAAAGATGATCTAATAAAGGTCATTGAACAGATGCGCGGCGGTTCACGTATCACTGACCCAAATGCCGAGCAGAATTATCAGGCCCTTTCGAAATATGCACGTGATTTAACTGACCTCGCACGACAGGGAAAACTGGATCCGGTAATCGGCCGCGATGACGAGATCCGGCGCACGATTCAGGTCCTTTCGCGTAGAACGAAGAACAATCCAGTTTTAATTGGTGAACCTGGCGTCGGCAAGACGGCAATTGTCGAAGGGCTTGCACAGCGCATAGTTTCGGGAGATGTTCCAGAGACATTGCGCAACAAGCGTCTGGTTGCACTGGATCTCGGGGCAATGCTCGCAGGTGCAAAATATAGAGGCGAGTTCGAAGATCGTCTCAAGGCGGTTTTAAAGGAGATTGAAAATGCTCAGGGTCAGATGATTCTGTTCATTGACGAACTTCATACACTCGTCGGTGCGGGCGCGGCAGAGGGCGCGATCGATGCCTCGAACATGCTTAAGCCGGCTCTCGCCCGCGGCGAATTACGGTGTGTAGGGGCCACGACGTTGAATGAGTACAAGAAGCATATTGAAAAAGACGCCGCACTTGAACGTCGTTTTCAACAGATCTACGTCGGGGAACCAACGGTTGAAGACACGATCGCGATCTTGCGGGGCTTGAAAGAGCGTTACGAGGTCCATCACGGCGTTCGCATCAAGGATTCAGCGATTGTCGCAGCAGCAACACTATCGAACCGCTACATCACCGATCGCTTCTTACCAGACAAAGCAATAGATTTGATAGACGAGGCTGCGTCGCGATTGCGAATCGAGATCGATTCTTTGCCGCAGGATATCGACCAGTTAGAACGCGAAATCATTCAACTTGAGATTGAACGCCAGGCTCTTCAACGCGAGGAAGACGAAAAGTCGAAGTTGCGCCTGCGCGAAATCGAACAGCGCATCGCCGACCTGAGAGAAAAATCTTCAGGAATGAAGGCGAAATGGCAGTCGGAAAAAGAAGCGATTGACCACATGCGTACTGCGAAAGCCGAACTCGAACAGTTGAAGCTGCACTTGGACCAGGCACGTAACGCAGGCGACCTCGGCAGAGCCTCTGAAATTCAATACGGCAAGATTCCTGAACTCGAGCGACGTTTTAAACAGGAACAGGATAAACTAGCGGTATTTCAACAAGACGGGGTGATGTTGAAGGAAGAAGTTGACGAAGAGGACGTCGCACAGGTTGTTGCCAAATGGACCGGTATTCCAGTCTCGAAGATGCTGGAAGGCGAGATGCAGAAGCTGGTTACGATGGAAGAGCGTTTGAGTCAGCGGGTAATCGGCCAGGAAGAAGCTTTGACCGCCGTCGCCAGCGCGGTGCGTCGAGCACGGGCCGGATTGCAAGATCCGAATCGTCCGATCGGATCGTTCATCTTTCTCGGTCCCACTGGTGTCGGTAAAACAGAAACAGCACGTGCCCTTGCTGAGTTTCTTTTTGATGATGAACGAGCGATGGTGCGTCTTGATATGTCTGAGTACATGGAGAAGCATGCAGTCGCGCGAATGATTGGCGCTCCGCCAGGTTACGTTGGATACGAAGAAGGCGGACAACTGACGGAGGCGGTTCGACGTCGACCGTACTCGGTGATTCTCTTTGACGAAATTGAAAAAGCGCATGCAGACGTTTTCAACGTACTGCTGCAGATTTTAGACGATGGCAGGTTGACCGATTCCAAGGGTAGGACCGTAGACTTCAAGAATACTGTGCTGATCATGACATCTAATCTTGGATCTCGAGAGATTCAAGCAGCCGCAGGCGACGAGAAGCAGGTTCGAGAGGCTGTGGTCCAGGAACTGCGGTTACACTTCAAGCCGGAATTTCTAAACCGAGTTGATGACATTGTAATTTTTCATCAGCTATCGCGAGAGCAGATCGGCCAGATCATTGACGTTCAACTGGAACGGCTGCGCAATATGTTGCGCGAACGAAATATCACGTTAACACTCGATGCTTCCGCGCGAGATCTCCTGATGAGCGAAGGGTACGATCCGAGCTACGGTGCTCGTCCATTGAAGCGAGCCATTCAGACGTTGATTCAGAATCCGCTGGCCGTAAAACTCTTGCAAGGCGAGATTCTCCCGGGTGAACAAATTAGGCTGTCGGCGGATGGAGAGCAGATGAAATTTAATACAGAAGTTGCTGCGGCGGCGCGATAGCAAATCAACAAGCAGGAGTAAAAGAATGTCGCAAGCATGGAATCCACTTAACGACTTGCTGTTGCTGCAGGACCGGATGAACCGGTTGTTTCAAGAGGCGACGCAACGACGAGGCCAGGACAACTCGAGTGCTGATGATCTCGAACGTGCGGAGTGGAGTCCGGCTGCGGACGTTTACGACAATGAAAGCTTGTATGTGATAGCCATCGATCTGCCGGGAACTGACAAAACCGCACTCGACATTCACGTCGATGAGGATCGTCTGTTTGTGAAGGGAAATCGTGAAATACCTGAGGCGAAGCAACATCGGACTGAACGGCCGCATGGCCGGTTCCTGCGGATGTTCACCATTCCGAGTACCGTTGATAAGTCTGCAATTAGCGCTGAATATAACGATGGGGTTTTGAAAGTGGTGTTGCCGAGACGTAAAGAGCAGAAATCGCAACGTGTGGAAATAAAGGTCAGTTGAGATCAGTCTTTTGGGCAGAGGGTAGGATGAATAAAGCGAACAAAGTCGAGAACAGCAAAGATACAAACAGCGAAATTCGAGTAACAGACCGGCGACGTGTTTACCTAGATCAGGAAGGGAACGCAGAGAAGAACGACGCTACGGAAGCGCCAAGTCTGAAACCAACGTATGTCGAGGAGCTTGAGGCACGTACGAAAGCGGCTGAGAAACAGGTGCACGACGTTCAGGCCCGGTTTGAGCGGTTGCGCGAACAACTGCAACGGGAAACAGATGAAACGCGGCAACGTTTAAATCGCGCTGCCGATGAACGTGCAATAGCTGAAAAGGCACGATTTATTGCTACAGTTTTGCCGGCGCTGGATGATTTGCACCGTGCGTTGCGCGCCTCTGCTGAAGGTGTGACAACAGAGAACCTGATGGAAGGCGTTCGTGGTGTCGCGGCAAGTTTGGAGAATGCAATTACTGCATGCGGCGCAGAGCAGATTGTTGCAGCCGGGGAAGAATTCGATCCGCAATTGCACGAAGCTGTTGACATAGCGGAAACGACGGAAGGCATGGACGGGAAAGTAGTCGAAGAGTTTAGCCGCGGTTTCAGGATCGGCGACCATTTGATTCGACCTGCTCGCGTGCGCGTTGGGCGTGCGCCGAGGCGGGCTCGAGAAGCTTCATAACAGAATTCAAACCAAGTCTCACAAGGAGAACATTAGAGTGCCTGCAAAAGAACTGAAGTTTAGAGAAGAAGCCCGCAACTTGATGCTTCAGGGCGTCAACACCCTGGCGAATGTCGTTCGCGTAACGCTCGGACCGAAAGGTCGAAATGTAGTTCTCGGAAAGAAGTTTGGTTCACCTGTCATAACGAAGGACGGCGTTACAGTAGCGAAGGAAATAGAGCTGAAGGACAAGTATGAAAATATGGGCGCACAAATGGTACGTGAGGTCGCCGTCAAAACCAACGATAAGGCCGGAGACGGAACGACCACAGCAACAGTGCTGGCCCAGGCAATATTTCGTGAAGGCGTGAAAAACGTTGCCGCAGGCGCTAATCCGATGCAGTTGCAACGCGGCATTCAACTGGCTACGGACCTCGTCGTCGCTGAACTCGAGAACATGTCGAAGAAAGTCAAGAGCAAAGAAGAGCTGATGAATGTTGCCACAGTTTCGGCAAACAACGATCGGGCGATCGGACAATTGATTTCCGAAGCGATGGAGCAGGTGGGCCGTGACGGCGTCGTCACGGTTGAAGAATCAAAGACGCTCTCAACCGAGCCGGAGATTGTCGAGGGCATGCAGTTTGATCGCGGCTATCTGTCGCCTTACTTCATGACCAATCCTGACC
>JBHEMC010000020.1:0-55041 GCA_046262775.1 Pyrinomonadaceae bacterium
CTTGATGAGTTTGTTGGAACCATCAACCTTATTGCTAAGGAGGAATACGCCGTGGAGGAAGATAACTTAGTTGATTATAAGAATCCAGGAATGCCGTTGCCGGTGGCGGACGCACTAACGGAAGTGTTAAGGCGGGGAGCGAGGGAGTTGTTACAGCAGGCGGTAGAAGCAGAGGTGGCGGAAGCGATCGCGCAGTTTGCAGAGCTGAAAGATGAACAGGGCCGGCAACGAGTGGTACGCAATGGGTATTTACCGGAGCGCAGTATTCAAACGGGGATTGGAAAGGTAGCAGTGAGAGCGCCGCGGGTGCGCGACCGAGCTGGCGATATGAAATTTAGCTCGAGCATTTTGCCACCTTATTTACGTCGGACACGGAGCTTGGACGAGCTGCTACCGTGGCTGTATTTGAAAGGCTTGTCGAGCAGTGATTTCTCCGGGGCGCTGACCGCCTTACTGGGCCCAGCAGCCCCCGGTTTGTCAGCGGCGACCATTTGTCGTTTAAAAGAGATTTGGCGGTTGGAATACGAGCAGTGGCGGCAACGGAATTTGAGCGATAAAGAATATGTCTATCTGTGGGCCGATGGCATTTATTTTGGTGTCCGGCTGGAGGATGCGCGACAGTGCATGCTGGTAGTGATGGAGCCACTAAAGACGGGCGCAAAGAGCCACAACTTTTGACAAAAACTCGGGTCGCGCTGCGCTTGACCCCTTCCTGACTGTAAATTTTTGTAAAATGAGTTGTCTCCAGGAAGGTGGGTGCTAGTGAAAATTGCAAAGGCTGACTAGGGATTGGAAGCTAGTGCAGTTTGGGTGAGCCGCCCGCTCCAATTTTCATCCACACCCACCTCACCTGAACCACTAACTCCCGGCGCGAAATGGATCAGCGCGAGGAGGCGACGCACTTCGCTCTGACTACCAGAAGGTTCTGGATAATGAAGTGCGATGAATCCTTATTGCTTGCCCCCCGGCTTTCATATGTCGCCGCCGTTTGGCTCTCCGCAGTAATACTGACTACCTATAAACCGCTTCGCTGAACGTAAAAACTTACCTACGTCCGAAACAAACTGAAGGGGTTGTGGACATTTTCAATCGCCTCTTTTGACTTTCTTTGTCGAGGCCGTACTATTTATCGTTTGCGAACTCGTCGCTATAAACACCTATGCGTTTCAAACTACGATCCGAATATCAGCCGAAGGGCGATCAGCCAGCCGCAATTGAGACACTCGTCCGCGGGCTAAACGATGGCGCCAAAGATCAAGTGCTACTCGGAATCACCGGTAGCGGTAAAACATTCACTGTCGCCAGTGTGATTGAACGAATGCAACGTTCGACGCTTGTGCTCGCGCACAACAAGACCCTGGCCGCTCAACTCTATCAAGAGTTTCGTTCACTGTTCCCGGAAAATGCGGTCGAATATTTCGTTTCTTACTACGACTACTATCAGCCTGAGGCTTACGTTCCCGCGGCCGACGTCTACATCGAAAAAGAAGCAATCATCAACGAAGACATCGATCGGTTGCGAATGTCCGCAACCCGAGCATTGTTTGAGCGGCGCGATGTGATCGTTGTGGCGAGCGTCTCGTGTATTTACGGGCTTGGCGATCCGGATGCTTATTACGATTTACTCCTCTTTGTCGAGCCGGGCGCGCGGATGTCTCGTGACGTCTTGTTGCAACGACTCGTGGAACTCCAGTACGAGCGCTCCGACATCAATTTCCAGAGAGGCACGTTCAGGGTCCGTGGCGACGTCGTCGAGGTCTTTCCGAGTTATCAAGACCAGGCTTATCGCATCGAGTTGTGGGGTGACGAAGTCGATTCAATTTCGACTATCGATCCACTGCTGGGTGAAGTAATAGAGCGCCACACTTCACGAGTACCTATTTATCCAAAGACTCACTACGTGATGTCGCGTCCCACGATTAAACGCGCATTGAAGTCGATCCGTGAAGAGTTGGAATGGTGGGAGCCGAAGTTGATTACGGAAGGAAAGCTGGTCGAGGCCCAACGCCTTCATCAGCGAACGATGTTTGATCTGGAAATGATTAAAGAGATGGGGTTTTGCCGGGGCATTGAAAACTACTCACGTCATCTGACCGCCAAAAAAGCAGGAGAGCCACCACCGACTCTGCTTGATTATCTGCCCCGCGACACCTTAATCATCGTCGACGAATCGCATCAATCCATCCCGCAAGTGCGTGGCATGTTCGAAGGCGACCAATCCCGCAAACGAACACTTGTCGAGTATGGCTTTCGTTTGCCTTCGGCCCTCGACAATCGGCCCCTGAACTTTCAGGAGTTCGAGGCTCGTATCGGACAAACGATTTACGTATCAGCGACACCTGGTCCATATGAGTTGACTAAATCCAGCGGAGAAGTCGTGGAGCAAATTATCAGGCCGACCGGGCTAATGGATCCGGAAGTGGAGGTTCATCCCGTTAAGGGCCAAATCGATCACTTGTTGGAAGAGTGCCGGCAACGCGCCGAAGGTCACGAACGAGTGCTCGTAACGACCTTGACCAAGCGCATGGCTGAGGATCTGACGGAGTATTTTACGGAAGTAGGCGTCCGAGTCCGTTATCTGCATTCTGATATCGAAACACTCGAGCGAATCAGGATTCTTCGCGATTTGCGGCGTGGTGAGTTTGATGTGCTGGTTGGGATCAACTTGCTGCGCGAAGGATTGGATCTTCCCGAAGTGTCGCTCGTTGCAATCCTCGACGCTGACAAGGAAGGTTTTTTGCGGTCTGAACAGTCGCTGATTCAAACCATTGGTCGAGCGGCGCGTAACTCACGCGGAAAAGCGATTCTCTATGCTGATCGGATTACAGATTCGATGAAGCGCGCTATCGGCGAAACTGAAAGACGACGGAAGATTCAAGAAATCTTCAATCGCGAGAATGGGATTACGCCGCAGACGATTATCAAGCCAATCGAAGCGACCCTCATTTCAGCGGCTGAAGCTGACTACTTTAAGGTGCCCACTGATATTGAGGATATGGAAGAATATTCGGCTGAGAACATTGAAGCGACGATAACGCGTTTGGAAAAACAGATGCGTGGAGCAGCAAAGCAGTTCGAGTTTGAAAAGGCAGCCGAATTGCGCGATCGCATTAAAGTGCTCCGCGAACGCGAACTGCAGCTAACATGATCTCTCGCCATAAACCTTCAGTTGTCGTGCCGCAGAAGATTCAGGCATCCAAAAAATCGTCCCAGCCATTTGGCAGATGGATTGCTGAACTCGGGGGTTGAATAGCAGCCATCTCCGACAAATTGGAAGCTTGTCGCACGTTATGTTGATCAAATCTGATCCAGACACAATTCAATCCTATCTCGGCGATGCGAGTCACATGCGCGAGGGCCATGCCGATCGTGTGGTGTTCCCCCAAAACGCAGAAGAAGTCGCAGCCATAATTAGCGACGCCAGCGAGCGCAAAATTCCGGTCACAATCTCCGGAGCCGGCACCGGCACTGTGGGCGGTCGCATTGCATTCGGTGGCACTGTTCTGGCGACGGATAAACTAAATCAAATCCTGACGATCGAAGGTGAGCCGGGCCATGGTGGTTACGCTATTGCTGAGGCAGGAGTGGCGCTGTCGGAGTTTCAACGTGCTACCGAAGCAGTCGGATTGTTGTATCCACCTGATCCGACCGAACGTGGCTGTTTTCTTGGCGGTACAGTTGCGACGAATGCTTCAGGGGCACGAACGTTCAAGTATGGTCCCACACGAAGATACATTCGACGGCTCAAGCTCGCCTTTACTACAGGCGATGTAATCGATTTGAAGCGTGGCGAGCTGTTTGCTGACGCGAGTGGCAGTATTCGGATTCCACTGGCTAACGAAAGAACTATCCAGGCTCAGCTGCCTTCTTACTACATGCCGGAGACGCGCAAGAACGCGACCGGATATTTCGCAAAGCCCGGGATGGATCTTCTGAATCTGTTTATTGGCAGCGAGGGCACGCTCGCGGTTATTGTCGAAGTTGAAGCGACACTTTTAAAAAAGCCGGAAGGACTTTTAAGTGGTGTCGTTTTCTTTCACAACGAGGATCATCTGTTGTCTTTCGTGGCGGAAGCCCGATCTCGTTCATTGAAGGGTCATTTATCGGCAGACCGACCGAGCGGGATCGATGCGCGGGCATTAGAGTATTTTGACCGTGAATCACTTGGGTTCCTGAAACAAATGTACGAGAGCATTCCTGAAGGATCGGAGGGCGCGATTTTCTTCGAACAGGAGACAACTGCTGACACTGAAGATTCGCTGTTGAGTGAATGGCTGAAGATGCTGGAGGCGCACCAGGCTTCCACGGATTCGTGGTTCGCTACTGGCGAGGCTGACCAGGCAAAATTACGCGAGTTTCGCCACCAGCTGCCGGTTCTGATGAATGAATGGTTCGCGCATTATGAACAGAAGAAAGTTTCAACCGACATGGCTGTACCTGACCAGGCGTTCCCAGGCATGCTTCGACTGTATGAAGATACTCTGCGCCCGAGTGGGTTGAAATACACGATTTTTGGTCACATCGGTGACAATCACGTGCACGTAAATATTCTGCCGCGTGACAAGGCAGAAGGGGTGAGTGCGCGTGAGATATATTTAAAGTTTTTAAAGCACGCTGCTTCCGTGGGGGGCACGCTCTCTGCGGAACATGGCGTGGGGAAATTAAAGCGTGAGTATTTGCGACTCTTTTACACAGACGATCAATTGCGTCAGATGGTCCAATTGAAACGTGCATTTGATCCGGCAGGAATCCTGGGCCGCGGCAATATGTTTTCAGAAGATCTCCTCAATGTGAGATGATCTTCTCTGCGCCCTCAGCGTTTGTTTAGCAGCATCGACATCAGGTGTCGTGACTTGTATATAAACGCTGAGGACGCAGAGAGGAATTAAAGATTGAGAAAGGAAAAACCAACATGCTCACCCATGTTAACGTCCTCACTGGCGAGATTATTGGCTCTGCAATTGAGGTTCACAGAAACCTTGGGCCTGGCCTACTCGAATCTGCTTACCAACGATGTCTGGCGCGAGAGTTAGAGTTAAGGAACATTCCGTTCAGATACGAGTATCCTGTCCCTCTCGACTATAAGGGTCTGCGAATGAAAGTTGGATACCGCGCAGATTTAGTAGTGGCGAATACTGTTGTGGTGGAAACGAAATCGCTTCTTGCGATTGCACCAATCCACGAGGCGCAAATGCTCACCTATATGAAAGTAGGTGGTTGGCAAGTTGGTTTACTTATCAACTTCAACGAGATCGTGTTAAAGCACGGTATCCGGCGTAAAGTATTAGGGCTCGAAGAATAACCTTCCTCAGCGTCTCTGTGGGCTCTGCGGCTATTTGCAACGTCGGCGCCAAAGCACGGTCCGACCAAGAGTACTTCGGCTCGAAGCATGATCTTTCTCGGCGTCCTCAGCGTCTCTGCGGGCTCTGCGTCTATTTAGCAACGTCGGTATCAGGTGTCGTAAGTTGTATATAAAGGCTGAGGACGCAGAGACGCAGAGGACGCAGAGGACGCAGAGACGCAGAGGAGAGCATTGGCGATTGAAGGCAGGTTGGTTTACTTATCAACTTCAACGAGATCGTGTTAAGCACGGTCCGGTCCGACGTGGATTACTTCGGCTCGAAGCATGATCTTTCTCTGCGTCCTCAGCGTCTCTGCGGGCTCCGCGTCTATTTAGCAACGTCTGTATCACGTGTCGTAAGTTGTATATAAACGCTGAGGATGCAGAGGACGCTGCAGCGAAAAAATCGATGTTGAAATTTACCACATCCGGAGAGTCACACGGGCGAGCGCTCATTGCGATCGTTGAAGGCCTGCCGGCTGGATTGCCTGTTGATCCCCAGGCGATCGATCGTGAATTGCACCGCCGGCAACTCGGATATGGTCGCGGTGGTCGCATGAAGATTGAACAGGACCACGCCGAAATCATCAGCGGCGTACGCCACGGCCTCACACTCGGTTCACCACTTGCACTCATGATCGAAAATAAGGATTGGTCCAATTGGACTGAAGTAATGTCAGCAGAACCAGTTGAGATGCCTCCTGAAAAATCTCGTCGAGTCAAACGACCCAGACCCGGTCACGCCGATCTGGCAGGTGGGTTGAAATATGACGTTCGCGATCTGCGTAACATACTCGAACGTGCCTCCGCACGAGAGACAACAGCCCGAGTAGCGTGTGGCGCGATTGCAAAACAGTTACTGGCGCCGTTTGGTATCGAAGTTCGCAGTCACGTCATTCAACTGGGAGGTATTCCCGCTCAGCCGCTCGAGCTGCCCTGGAATGAAATAGCGGCGATATCCGATGAAGCGCCATTGCATTGTGCGGATGCTCAGGCACAACAGCTGATGATCGAGCTGATAGATCAAAAACGAAAAGAAGGTGACACGCTCGGTGGAATCTTTGAGGTGGTTGCGCGCGGTGTGGTCCCAGGACTTGGGTCGCACACGGCCTGGGATCAGAAGCTTGACGGCCGTCTCGCACAGGCTGTCATGTCGATTCCAGCAGTGAAGGCAATTGCAATCGGCGCAGGTGCGATTGCGAGCAGTTTGCCGGGTTCTGAAGTACACGACGAGATAGCCTATAACGCAGAGACACGCGATTTCATTCGAGAAACAAACCGTGCGGGCGGGCTCGAAGGCGGCATTACAAATGGAGAAGAAATTCGCGTACGTGGCCACCTGAAGCCGCTCTCAACGTTGCGTCGCTCCTTGCGATCCGTGGATATCGATAGTAAGCAAGAGGAATCAGCGGCGTTTGAGCGATCAGATATTACGGCCGTCCCAGCGGCGGGAGTTATTGGTGAATCGATGGTTGCACTTGTGCTCGCTGATGCAATGCGCGAGAAGTTTGGTGGAGACAGCCTGGGTGAGATGCAACGGAATTTCAGAGGTTACCAGGAACAATTGCGTGGGTATTGACTTGCCGTCGCGAACCACTGCGGCTCACTGGCCGCTTGAGCATCGATCATCGTAAAATCGTCATCGTAGGCTCGTAAGTGAAGGATTTGGAAAACGAATTAAAATGTTACTGGAAATTGTTAAATGGCCCGCTCCCGTTCTTGATACTCCAGCCGATCCCGTGACTGAGTTTGACGAAAACCTCGAGAAGCTTGTCAGCAATATGTTTCAGACGATGTATGAGGCCCCTGGTGTGGGGCTGGCTGCCGTGCAGATCGGTGTTCCGAAGCGATTGTTTGTGATGGATTGTTCAGGCGGTAAAGATCCGAAACAGCGTGTGGCGTTAATAAACCCGCAAGTCCTGCGAGTAGAAGGTATTCAGAACGGCGAAGAAGGCTGCCTCTCGTTCCCGGGTATTTACACTCCTGTCGAACGAAATTTGCGAGCAATCGTGCGGGCTCAGGACATGAAAGGGAACTGGTTTGAGCTGGATGGGATGGAACTGACTGCCCGTTGCATGTTGCATGAAACCGATCATTGTGATGGCATCGTGTTTCTCGACAAGATGAGTCCGCTCAAACGGGAGATCGTGAAACGGAAGATCAAGAAATTGCAAAAGTCCGGCCAGTGGAGCTGATAAACAGACAGCAACATAGCCGCTGATTATCACTTTCGGTGTTGTGCCTTCCCCCCTGTGCTTTTCCAATCTTCTATCGGTGAGATCGGTTGAATCTTTTGGGTCTGCTTTTTCCCCCGATTTCCGCAATCCCTCAGTTCCTTGCTACTATCCTCCAAAACCACAATTTGGAGTGTGAATATGCCAGCAGAATTCCGCAATGAACCGCTGACTGACTTCAGCAAAGAAGAAAATGCCCAGGCCATGCGTGCCGCACTCGAGAAGGTAAGAAGCGAACTCGGTCGCGAATACCCGCTTGTAATCGGCGGCGAACGAATCACAACGAACGACAAACTCGACAGCTTCAATCCAGCCAATCGCAGTCAACTCGTTGGCCGTTTTAATAAGGCCACCAGGGAACTTGCGGGCCGCGCCGTGGAAGCGGCTTACCAAGCTTTTCATGCATGGCGAAACGTTCCGGCGAATGACAGAGCAGAACTGCTCTTTCGTACCGCCGCGATTATGCGCGAACGCAAACATGAATTGTCTGCCTGGATGATTTTCGAAGTCGCGAAAACATGGCCCGAGGCAGATGGCGACACTGCCGAAGCAATCGACTTCTGCGAATTCTACGGCCGCGAAATGCTGCGGTATGCAGGCGAGCAACCCCTCATCGGTATCTCAGGCGAAGAGAACCATTTGTACTACATTCCACTCGGGGTCGGCGCGGTCATTCCACCCTGGAACTTTCCCCTGGCAATTATGTGCGGTATGACGGTCGCTTCGGTCGTTACCGGCAATACTGTCCTACTGAAGCCGTCTTCGGATTCACCAACAATCGCGTTCAAGTTTTTTGAAATACTCGAAGAAGCGGGGTTGCCCGCCGGCGTCGTCAATTTTATGACAGGCTCAGGCGCTGAGGTTGGTGACGTGGTTGTTGACCACCCGACGACACGCTATGTTGCTTTTACCGGTTCGAAAGAAGTGGGATTGCGGATCAACGAGCGCGCAGCGAAGGTCCATGAAGGCCAACTCTGGATCAAGCGTGTAGTTGCCGAGATGGGCGGCAAGGATGCGATCGTTGTTGCCGATGACGCCAACCTTGAAGACGCTGCAGCCGGTATTGTTCAATCCGCATTCGGGTTTCAGGGTCAGAAATGTTCCGCGTGCTCGCGAGCAATCATCGACAGGAAAGTTTACGAACCACTGCTCGAAAAAATTGTCGAACGAACTGCAAATATCAAATTTGGCAATCCTGAGGATCAGGGTTCCACGATGTCTGCAGTGATCAATGAGAAGGCGTTCAAGACAATCAATAATTACATCGAAAAGGGCAAAGCCGAAGGCGGCCGGTTACTGATTGGCGGCGGCTCGGATGGCGACCAGGGATTTTTTATCGAGCCAACTGTAATTGCCGACGTGAAACCTGGTTCGACGATCGAGCAGGAAGAGATCTTCGGTCCTGTACTTGCCGTAATCAAGGCTCAGGATTTCGAGGATGCGTTGCGCATTGCGAACGACACGCAATATGGCTTGACGGGCGCTGTTTACAGTACTGACGAAGCGAAGCTCGAGCGGGCACGCAAAGAGTTCCACGTCGGCAATCTTTACTTGAACCGGAAATGTACGGGTGCGCTTGTGGGAGTGCATCCATTTGGCGGTTTTAATATGTCAGGGACAGATTCAAAGGCTGGTGGTGGGGATTATCTTTTGCTGTTCCTCCAGGCGAAAGTTTCCGCGGAGAAGTTGGGCGCACGCCAAAATCGCCGGGCGGAGGCCAGCACAGCTGTTTAACTAATGAGGTTTTCAGTAGGTAGTTGTCAGTGCGCGCTTGTTATTTGGCCACTCGTTCGTCAGTGCCGTCCAAAGGAAAAGGATGGAGAACTCGCGAGTTAAGAACTGATTACTGACAAAGACCGGAGACCCAGGTCCTCTTCCTCCAATCCAAAGTCCATCGCCATGCGCATAGTCTTCATGGGTACACCGGCCGCCGCAATCCCGTCGCTGCGCCGATGTTCGGAAGACCAGCATGAAGTCGTTGCAGTCTGGACTCAGCCCGATAAACCCGCCGGTCGTGGCAAGAAACTCTCCATACCACCGATCAAAGAGTTTGCACTTGAGCGCGGCCTTGAGGTTTATCAACCCCCTCGTTTAAAAATTCCCTTTGCCCGAGAACTCTTTGCCTCGCATCGAGCCGATGTTGCAATCGTGGTTGCATACGGCCGCATCTTGCCAGACGACTACCTGCGTACTCCCGCACGCGGATGCATTAATGTTCATTTTTCACTTTTGCCATTCTACAGAGGTGCAGCTCCGGTCAACTGGGCCATTGTCAACGGCGAAACCCAGACTGGTGTGACGACCATGTTTATTCAACCGGAGCTCGACTCGGGTCCAATTCTTTTGCAAAGCAAAACTCCAATTGGTCCCCGCGAAACTGCGCCGCAGCTTATGGAGCGATTGGCGGATATGGGCGCGGACCTTCTCGGTGAAACGTTGAAACACCTAAACGAACTCACACCTCGACCGCAACACGATCGCGACGCGACTTTTGCCCCCTTGCTTAGGAAGGAAGACGGCCTCATCGACTGGTCACAAAGCTCATTTCAGATCCAATGCGCCGTTAGAGGCTTTCAACCATGGCCAAACGCGCACACGACGTTTCGCTCGCATGGTCTGACAGTTTGGGAAGCTCGGCCGATCCTTGAGAGTGCTGTTGCCGAACCGGGTGTTGTTCTTGTTGCGAAAGGCCAAACACTGCTCGTTAAGTGCGGCGCAGGCACTGCGTTGGAATTGCTGGAAGTACAACCGGAAGCCAAACGCCGCATGTCCATGCGTGACTTTCTGAATGGAGTACATCTGGAGGTTGGAGAAAAATTTGGCGACAGCTAAAACAGTGTCTCCAGCGCGATTGGCAGCCTTCCAGGTACTTCGCGAAATTGAGGGTGGCGCTTTTTCGTCCGTTGCCCTGGCGGAAAAAGAGCCGAACCTTCTGCCGCTGGACCGAGGCCTGTGTCATGAGCTGGTCATGGGTGTTTTGCGGTGGCAGCTCTATCTCGACGCGCTGATTGAACATCACGCCCGCCGGCCGATTCAGAAAATCGATTTGCCGGTTCGTCTTGCCCTTCGCCTCGGTTTGTATCAACTCAACTTTCTTTCCCGAATACCGCCGTCAGCAGCAGTTAATGAAGCTGTCAATACGGTTGGAAACGCGCGCCTGAGTTCCGCCCGAACATTCGTCAATGCAGTATTAAGAAACGCGCTTCGTGAACCTGATTACGATCCAGCACAAGGTCTTCAAGATCCGTTTGAACGCGTGGCCGTTCGCACGTCGCATCCGCTGTGGTTGATTAAGCGATGGTCCGGGGAATTTGGAATTGAGCACGCAGCGTCGTTCGCGGCTGCAAATAACGAAACACCACCAATTTCTTTTCGCATAGTTAAGTCAGCAACCTGCGGATCTGATGTGTTGATGAGATTGCGCGAGGATGGTGCAACGGTAGAGCCCTCCCGAATGGTTACTGGCGCGTGGCGAATATTACGAAGCACCGGGTTACTTCGTGAGTTGGTAGCGGAAGGAAAGATTTATTTACAGGACGAAGCGTCTCAACTGGTTGCTCACATTCTCCAAGCGCGGAGCGGCGAACGAATACTTGATCTATGCGCTGCGCCGGGTGGTAAGACTACGCTCCTCGCAGATCTATCTGACGATCGCTCAGCAGTAATTGCAGGCGATCTATCAGCACGACGGTTGGCGACTATTAACCTTGCTGCCGCGACACAAGGGCTGAGAGGTATCTCCTTGGTCCAACTTAACGCGCTTTGCTCATTGCCGTTCGCTGAAGGAAAGTTCGATCGAGTCTTGGTCGATGCTGCGTGCTCGGGTACTGGCACACTTCGTCGGAATCCTGAGATACGTTGGCGGATCACGAATGACGACATAAAGACGTTATCTGGCAAGCAACTGCAGTTTCTGCTGAATGCTGCGAGCTCGGTGAAGCCGGGAGGCCGCCTGGTTTACTCAACGTGCTCTGTTGAAATTGAAGAAAATGAGAGTGTCGTCGATCAATTTTTAAAGGTTGCACCCGCTTTTCAACCTGCGGCCATTGAGGCTGATTCCGTGTTATTAACTTCGACGGGAGTAGCACGAACTTGGCCTCAAAGAGACGGCACCGATGGCTTTTTCGTTGCAGCGTTTCAACGTACGTACTGATTTCGCTATTCGATCAACAATTCAACTCGCTGAAATTCATAGATTCGCTTCACCCACCGGATAACTAAAATTGATGAACATTTCATTCGCTTGCCCATGGCCAGAGCCGATGCTAGACTTCGGAACTTGAACCGGGGCGCCTCACCGTGACCAAAAATTTATGAGACTTTAGTGAATTTAGCTATCCGTACCCTGTCTGTTATCAGAAGAATCGCAGTTGTAATTGCGATCGGTATTGCGTTCATCTTTGGCTTGGCCAGTACGGTGTATCTCTCCCTCCGGAGCCCGGAAGTACAGGTCCCTGATGTAGTTGGCAAAGATCGCTTTGACGCGGAAAAAATCCTTGCGGAGGCTGACCTCAATTTCCGTGTACGAGCTGCACGACCGAGTAATCAATCAAAGCCTGACACAGTTCTTTTTCAATTGCCTCGAGCTGGTGAGGTTGTGAAAGCTGGCCAAACTGTTGCGATGGATATCAGCCGAGCAGCCAAGGAAGGTGAAACTCCCGAGACGGTCAAAGAGGTGGAAGAGCCCACTCCGAGCAATTCAAATGAAGTTACGAAGACAGAGAAGCCGAAGCGGAAGAGCACAAATAAGAACGCCAATGAGAATGCAAACACAAATGGCAATGTCAGTGCGAATGACAATGCGAACCGGCATACAAATGCCAATCGGATGCCGAACTCAAACTCTGCAAACATAAATTCGACAAGGCGCGATAATTCGAACCGCAGCGGGACAGAAAAAAATTCCAACTCGTCGAATAGCAACCAAAATCAAAATCGACGCACCCCAGTCGTCAAACCCAGCCCGACACGGAACGCAAACCACGACAATAATTAGATCCGGCGAATGCTCAACAACCGAACCATCGACATTGCACCGTCAATTCTGTCTGCAGATTTCTCCCGCTTAAGCGAGCAGATCTCTGCGGTTGAGCGGGGCGGGGCAACCCTACTCCACGTCGATGTCATGGATGGCCATTTCGTTCCCAACATCAGTGTGGGTTTGCCGGTGGTAAAGTCGTTGGCGAGAGCGACCCGTCTGCCAATTGATGCGCATTTGATGATTTCGGAACCAGGCCGCTACGCGGAACAATTTGTTAGTGCCGGCGCCCGGATGGTATCTGTTCACGTTGAGGCTGATGCTCATCTGCACCGCACCCTGATGTCGATAAAGGCCGCCGGCGCGATTGCCGGTGTTGTCATCAATCCCGCAACCTCCCTCGCAGCATTGGAAGAAGCGTTGCAGTTTGCTGACTATGTACTGATCATGTCTGTCAATCCGGGGTTTGGCGGCCAAAAGTTTATTCCCGCCTCCGTTGAGAAGGTCCGGCGGTTACGAGCCTCGATCGAAGAACGGCACTTAAACGTTCGGATTCAGATTGATGGGGGTATTAACCGGCAGAATATTGAAACAGTGGTGGCGGCCGGGGCTGAAATTATCGTGGCTGGCTCGGCAATTTTTGGGAGCGCCGACGCTGAGAACGCCGTTCGCGAGTTGCGCAATGCAACAGTACAGTGGGTCTGATTATTCAGTGAAAACTGGAAAATAAACTCACGTTGAGCGAACGATAGCCGCTTGA
This sequence comes from Pyrinomonadaceae bacterium, assembly GCA_046262775.1. Classification (GTDB taxonomy): domain Bacteria; phylum Acidobacteriota; class Blastocatellia; order Pyrinomonadales; family Pyrinomonadaceae; genus PSRF01. Next base: position 13,314 of record JBHEMC010000020.1, read on the forward strand.
AATGAATCCGATACGATTATTGTCCCACGCTCGAGCTTTCTTGGAGGACTCATTTATGAAGTTTCGCCTTCTCACATTCTTAGCCGCAGGCGCAGTTTTGTTTTCCCTTGCGTCGACGGCATGGGCGCAGCGCACCCAGACCGAGCTTTCCACCGTTCAACGACTCGACGTGTTGACCTCGAAGCTGGAATCAATGCGGCGCTCGCTTAACAGCGCCATTGCCGCAATTCCCGCCGACAAAAGTAAAGACAAGAAAGCGAACCCAGACGACCCGGCAGTCAGGTTGCGGGGGCTCGAAAAGGAAGTTTCGTCGTTAGTATCCGAAGTAAGCGATATACGCTCCAAAAACGACAAAGCTGAGCGCTTTGACGCGACAGCGCTTGATCGGCTCGAAGCCTCGACCTCTGACTTGAATACTCGTGTCGAAACTGCATTGCAACAAACAGCAAGCGCTCGAACAAACGCGACCGCCGCAGTAACTTCCAGCAACGCCAAAAATAAGAAGAAGAAGGGGAAACTTTTCGGATTGTTCGGCGGTGGCGGCGACGACAAGTACACGGAATTAACAGGTGCTCCTGCACCAGGTCGCGACAGAGTTCTGTTTGAAGAGGCGGCCAAAGAGGTGCGGAAGGGGAATCACGATACGGGCCGTCTGCTCTTTTCAACAATTATCAATACATATCCAGATTCGCCGTTCCTGCCGCTTGCGAAACTGGCAATAGCCGACTCGTTCTTTCTTGAGGGCACGACGAGCGCTCTCATTCAAGCTGCTCAGTCTTATCAAGACTGGTTGACCTTCTTTCCAACAGATCCATTGGCTGACGATGCGATGTTGAAGGTTGCTGAGTCAGAAATGAGACAGATGGGTCTCTCCGACCGCGACATCACACATGCGCGTAAAGCGGAGCAGCGCCTTAAAGTTTTATTGCAGCAATATCCTCAAAGCGCGCTACGACCTGTCGTCGAAGACCGGCTGCGCGAGGTGCAGGAAAATCTTGCGATGCATAATTTGAATATCGCGCGGTTCTACTACGACACTCGCTATGTCAAGGGGCACGGCACCGGGTTGAAAGGCGCCCAATCCAGATTGAAAGAGATCGTCGATAAGTATCCGTGCTTCTCTTACAACGACGAAGTTTATTTCCGCTTGGCTACGACATATCAGCAGGAGGAAGAGCCAGACGAGGCTGCGAAGTATTATCAGCAACTCATTCAAGACTATCCTGATAGTGAATACCTCGATAAAGCGCGCGACCAGTTGAATATCATCGGCGCTACAATTCCTGACAAAGGAACGCCAAACACCTGCTCAAAACGGGAGACGCAAAGTTTCATGGGGAACCTGCTGCAACAGGTTTCAGGCCGAGCGGACGTGACAGTCGATAAGGATGGGATTCTTATTAGCCACGATAGTAAGGGAGGCTCTGACCTCATCGACGAAGCACTGAAGTACAACGGTCAGTTGCCTGCCAATGCGACGCCGGCTGCGCCTGTTCTGCGCGGGGATAAGAAACAAGTGATTGATGCACCGGCAACACCGCAGCGCACAAACGCAGGAGCGGCAGCCTCCACGCCCAGCCCGACTCCAGCTACAATCAAGCCATAGCGGCGGGAAAACCTAAGCAGAAGGCGGTCCGGCAGAACGACGGATCGCTTTTCTTTTTGGACTTTGATCGCAAGACTGGTATTTTAGTCATACTTCAGTTTTTGAATCCGTTATTGCGAGATAGAATTGAACCCGATTCCGGGAGATATTCAAGTTGAACTAGCGCGACGGCATCGAGCTGCAGCGACGACGGTTGCGGGACTGTTCATCGCAACAATCCTGCTGTCGGCAGTCGCTTTTCTGGGCAAGAACTCTTTCCACCAACAAGCCAATCCGGTTCTTAATTTCACTGTGCGTCTTGCGATTGCCGTCCTTGGATTAGGAGCGATTGCGTGGCGAAGGACCAAGTTCTCGCCTATGCGACTCCAGGACATTGGGGGATTGTCAGGCGCCACAGGTATTCTGACGACTTTGGAAAAGACCACGATACAGATTGCATTCTTTGCCGCGTCGATAGCCGCCATAGGCTTTATTGGCACCCTTTTAACGGGAAACGAGTACTATACGTATGGGTCTTCGATTATTGGCGTCGCGTTGCTTATCTACTGCTTTCCTGTCAAATCCTCCTGGTTCCAAGCCCTTGTGCGATTCGCCCCACCCTCAGATTCACCCACCTTCCTTCCCAAAGATGAGACGTCGTAAAAAATTGTTGAACTAAGTTTGTCATTGGCTTACACTTGTGTTGACGGCTGAATGGCTGCGCGAATGGTGACACGAACAGCGCCGTCTCCTGGGTGTCTTTGCCATGTCAAGTTTTTGCCCAAATTTACTCGGAAGAAGCGTTAACGCCCGCTCGATCTGCTTCAAATCTGCTCTACTGACGCTTGTGATCTTCCTTTGCTGCCAGTGGGCTTTAGCGCAAGTCTCAGCCCCTCAGCCCGTCGCGCGACTCATCGCAGCGTCCCCTGCCTACCCGAAACTTGCAGAGACCCCAAACGAGACAACGTTTCACCCCACGTTTGCTGAAGCTACAGCTATTGAGCGAAGGGCATTTGACGAGACAAACAACGTTCGAAAGAAGAATGGTCTCGAGCCGCTGTCGTGGGATCCTGAGTTGTGTCGGATGGCGCGGCAGCATTCGGAAAACATGGGACGCCAGCAGTTTTTCTCGCATGTGGAGCCGCAGGGCACAACGCTACCGCAGCGCGCAAAACTTATAGGTATCGTTCACTTCTCACTGCTCGCAGAAAACATTGCGTATAATCAAGGCTATGATGATCCCGGAGGATTCGCGGTCCAGCGGTGGATGGCGTCATCCGGACATCGCGCGAACATCCTTTACGGTGGATTTCAATCTTCGGCAATTGGCGTGTTTGTTGCCGCAGATGGTTCTGTCTATCTGACTCAGGTTTTTCTTACGCGTTAGAGCTGACATCGAGAGCGGCAGCTAACGCAAATCGCTGCCGTCAACTCGTGAATCAGTCGTCACTCACCCTACCGTCCTTCGCAAAGATCAATTTAAGTTTACGCGTTCTCGGAAAGCGACTCGATGGATACCATCAAGTTGCTACCGTCTTGCAAACAATATCGCTTCACGACGATCTGAGCTTTCAGTTGTCAGACAAATCAGGTGTAGTTCTGCGCTCGAACGACACCACACTACCTGCTGACCAGTCGAACCTGATTGTCAGAGCGGCCGTTGCTTTCAAGAGAGAATCGGGAATTGGATTCGGCGTGACGATTGGTCTGAGAAAGACAATTCCCGTTGGTGCGGGACTGGGCGGTGGATCCTCCAACGCGGCAATGACGCTGTTAGCACTCAACAGGCTCTGGAACGTGAATGCGCCTATCCGAACACTCGAGGGCATCGGCGCCAGTTTAGGCGCCGACGTGCCATTCTTTTTTACTGGCGGCCGTGCTATCGCGACGGGAACGGGAACCGAAATCTCGCCAGTCTCAGATTTGCCATTAAAGCAGCTGATCATCATAACGCCGCGCGCTTCAATATCGACTGCGAATGCTTACAAAGCACTTGATGCCGCTTCCTTGACAACTTCAGGTACGCTCCCTATTCTTACAAGTTCCTCAGCGGAGCCAATTCTGAGTGATTGTGATCAATGGCCTCTGCAGAACGACTTTGAGTCTGTGATCTTTGAGATAGAACCTGAGATTACGCGAGCAAGGGGGGCAATGATAGACGCGGGTGCACGGCAGGTCATGTTGTCTGGAAGCGGTTCCAGTGTATTTGCTATCTTCAACACTGAAGAAGAGCAGCAACGTGCATTAACGAATTTTAAGGCTGAAGCTGGATGGCGAATTTTTTCCTGCCGCACATTGTCACGCAATAAGTATCTGGCGGCGATCGATTGCGCATAGCTTCGCACGAACGCTCTTTTTGACTTTCAAATATTGGGGCGTAGCCAAGTGGTAAGGCACCGGTCTTTGGAACCGGCATTCGTTGGTTCGAATCCACCCGCCCCAGCCACTACTACAGCGATCATTCACAAGTAGTAAGTGATCGAGACATGCGTCTCGTCACTTATTACTAACGCGCGTCATCAACAGCGGAGGCTATGAGCACCACCGGAGGCATCAAGGTATTTTCCGGAAACGCCAATCCCAGGTTGGCCGAAGAGATCTGTCGCCAACTCAGTTGCGATATGGGCCGTGCATTTCCGGAGCGTTTTTCAGACGGCGAGTTCAACTTTCAGATTGATGAAAATGTTCGCGGTGGCGACGTTTTCATTGTGCAGCCGACATGCCCGCCGACAGATGCGCACCTGATGGAGCTGCTGGTGATGCTCGATGCGTTTCGCCGGTCTTCAGCTGAACGCATTACTGCGGTTCTTCCCTATTACGGCTACGCCCGTTCAGATAAGAAGGATCGTCCACGCGTCCCGATTTCGGCGAAGCTTGTAGCGAATTTGATTACGGTCGCAGGTACGGACCGGTTGTTGACGATAGATCTGCACGCAGCTCAGATTCAGGGCTTTTTTGACATTCCCGTCGACCACCTTTATGCGGCCCCAGTCATGATCGGTTATTATCAGGAAAACCCGCTGCCTAATTTGACTGTCGTGGCACCCGATACTGGTGGTGCAGAACGCGCGCGGGCATATGCCAAACGCCTTGACGCCGAGCTCGCTCTTTGCGACAAGCGTCGCGAAAAGGCAAATGTTGCCGAGGTGATGAATGTCGTCGGCGATGTCAGTGGTCGTAGTTGTCTGATCGTCGATGATATGTGCGACACTGGTGGCTCTTTGACGAAAGTAGCGCGGGCGCTGAAAGAGGCGGGCGCAGAGCGCATACACGCCTGCTTTACACATCCTGTGTTCTCCGGCAAGGCCGTCGAGCACCTGGCAGAGTCAGACATTGAACAGATAATCGTAACGAACACGATTCCCTTGCACGATAATGCTTGCAGGGTTGAGAAGATAAAAGTACTAAGTATCGCGCCGCTTCTGGCGAAAGCGATCAAGTCGATCCATGAGGAGACTTCGGTTTCCTCGCTCTTCGTATGAAGGGCAAACACTGATGGCTTAAAGGAAGACCATCAGCGACCGGCAGAAATTGCCGATTGCGGATTTCCAAATGCCGATTGGAATTTTTAAGTCGGCAATTGGCAATCCCCAATTGTCAACGCCTGTGGTCGCTGAAAGTATGTAAGGAGAAAAGATGGCCGAGAAAAAAGAGTTTAGAGTTGTGGCTATACCGCGTGTGGGCCGCGGCAAGAATGATGCGCGACGAGCACGTCGCGATGGCATGGTCCCTGTAACAGTGTACGGTGGTGGCGCCGAAACAATCGCTGCCGTAGCTCCTTTGCGAGAACTGGCGGCAATTCTTCGCTCCGAAGCTGGACGCAATACAATCTTTACTATCGATGTCGAAGGTGTTGGCCCAAGTGAAGTGATGTTCCACGACCGCCAGATCGATCCCGTTCGTGGTCGGCTGATCCATGCGGACTTTCAGCGATTGGTGAAAGGACAAAAGATCGACGTTACAGTGCCGCTTCACGTTGTTGGCGAAGCCATTGGTGTGCGGGAAGAGCAGGGGATCTTGGAACAGATCATTCGTGAAATTCAGGTTCGCTGTGAGCCGCGCGATATTCCGGATTCGATTGAAGTAGATGTTTCTAATTTAGGTGTACACGATCTACTGCACGTTTCGGAAATTCCGGTCGCGGCCAATATCGAAATACTTACGGCCCCCGATCAGGTTGTGGTCACCGTTGGCATTGTGAAGGAAGAAGTAGCGCCGGCAGTTGCAATCGAAGGCGAACCGCCTGCTGAACCTGAAGTGATCGGCAAAGGCAAGAAGGAAGAAGAAGAGGAAGGCGGCGGGAAAGAGTGAAACCTTCGGTGACGGTCGATTGCCTATCGTTGATTGTCAATTATGGATTGCGGTTAGCTGCCGCCTGGTGGAATTTCCTGTCACTCGGAATGGGCATACTCGCCCGCAAAGCACGTGTGCAGATCGTTTCAATCAGTACCTGGCAATCCGCAAATGGCAGTTATTAATCGACAATGCTTTTGCGTCTCATCGTTGGTTTGGGAAATCCTGGGAAAGAATACGCGTGGTCGCGACACAACCTTGGATTTATGTTGATTGACAGGTTGGCGGAGGACGCCCCCATCACCGTCAGCCGTCGCGACTGCCACGCTCTCGTTGGCACGGGTGAAGTCGAAGGTCAACCGGTGAAGCTCGTAAAGCCGCAGACATTCATGAATCTCAGCGGAGAAGCTGTTGAATGTTTGTTAGGACGCCAGAAGACGGAGAATCCGGCTGGCAGGTTGATAGTTATCTCGGATGATTTGGCGTTGCCATTCGGCAAGGTTCGGATTCGTGAGCGAGGTTCAGCAGGCGGGCACAATGGGTTGAAGTCGATTATCGCCCGCATTGGGACGCAGGAATTTGTCAGATTGCGAATCGGGATCCAACCCGATCATCCTATTTCAAATGCAAAGAGGTTTGTGCTCGACTCATTTGCCAAAAGCGAGCGCGGAACACTAAATGAAACGTTGGACCAGGCGGCACAGGCAATCCATAGCATTCTTGGTGAAGGCGTTTTGAGCGCAATGACGAAGTTTAATTGATTACCGGTTTGTTATCGAAGAGACGTCGATTAACAAATCGATAATCGACAATTGAAATTGTTTGGAGGGTAATTTGGAAAAACGACAATACGAAGTGGTGTTCATTGTTGATCCCACCGTGGACGAGGAAGTTACACGTTTGACCGACAACTTTAAGCAAGTTGTGACGGATCAGGGAGGCGTTGTAACGAAGGCGGAAACAATGGGCAAACGCCAGTTGGCTTACGAGATTCTTCATCAGAAGGAAGGTACGTTCGTACTGATGGAAATCGAAGGATCCGGCCGCGAAATTGCCGAACTCGAACGCCGCATGCGTGTTAACGATCGCGTATTGCGATATCTCACCGTGCGCGTCGATGAAGACCGTCGCCGCGCTCAGAAATTGAAGGATCGCCGTACTCGCAAGGCTGCGAAACGGCCCCCCAGTCGCCATTCACAGGCGCGACGTGGTGGTGGAATGGAATTCGCCGAGAGCAACGGCGAGTAAGTCTCGGGTCTTAATACGAATTAGAGGATTGTTATGTCGACCAATTATGAAGACCGCTCGCGCGGTGGATACGAAGCTGATGACGATCAGGATCGACGCTCCTTCGGCGGGCGCTCGGGTGGAAGGCGCATGCATCGTCGCAGGGTTTGCCGATTCTGTATCGATAAAACTGACTTGATTGATTTCAAAGATGTCAGGTTGCTGCAAAATTATTTGCCAGAACGCGGCAAGATTCTCCCAAGGCGTATTTCCGGCAATTGCGCGACGCATCAGCGAATGCTTGCGGAGGCAATCAAACGCGCACGCAACATCGCGCTATTGCCTTACACAACGGATTAGTAACAAGGAGACGAGTGACATGGCACACACGAGAGTGCTGCTGCGTGAAGATATAGAAGATCTTGGCGCGCGTGGCGAGATAGTGCGAGTCAGAGCTGGTTACGCACGCAATTATCTGCTGCCGCGTAATCTTGCAGTTAAGGCTACGGCCGGAAACGTGAAAGGCATCGAGCAGGAACGGGCGGCGCTACTGAAGAAAGAGGCGAAAGAACGAGCGACGGCTGAGGGACAGTCAGAGCAGATGCGTTCGCTGGTATTGGAGTTCAGGCGCAAAGCCGGTGAACAGGGAGCTCTTTACGGGTCCGTTACGTCAATGGATGTAGCTGAAGTGTTGCGGGAGCGCGGCTATGAAATCGATCGTCACCGCATTCACATGCGCGAGCCATTGAAACGGCTGGGTGACTTTACAATTCCTGTCAGATTACATCGCGAAGTGACGATCGATCTGCAGGTGAAGGTTGTTCCTGAAGGTGAAGTGATCGTTGGTCATCTGACACCCGAAGAGGAAGCGGAATTCGCCCGCCAGGCTCAGCCGAATGAGAAAGAAGCAGCCAGCTAAAGAGCGGAAAAATCGCCACAAAATTTCGCTGCAAAGCGGTTGCTGTTGTATAGTCCGACGCTGCAAGTTCTCTGAATTTGCAGCGTTAGTTTTTATCCAAGATCAGCCACAGGTAAACGCAGATCAGCCTGACAAATCGTGAAAACTGCGATCGAATTCCATAATTGGGTTCATAAGTTTTAACTCTCCGCAACTCGAAGCGAATTACGATATGGCAAGTCCTGACCCAATCCGCGAGCAACCGTTCGAAAGATCACTTCCAAATAGTTCAGAGGCTGAACGCGCAATACTCGGCGCAATCCTGCTCGACAACGGACTGATAGCCCAGGCAATAGAGTTGTTGAGGAGTGAAGACTTTTATGTGCCTTCTCACCGGCGCATATTCCTGGCGATGATTGCATTGTTCGAACGCGGCTCCGAGATCAATCCGATCCTTATCGGAGAGGAATTAAAGAAAGAAAACGCGCTTGAAACTGTTGGTGGCATTAGCTTCATAACTAACCTCACTTATGGGCTGCCGCACTCCACGAACATTGCGCATTACACTAAAGTCGTTCGCGGAAAATCGATGTTGCGGCAACTGATTAAAGCCGCGAACAAAATCACTCAGGAAGCTCTGGACCAGGAAGACGAACCTGAAATCATTCTAGACCACGCAGAACACGAGATCTTTCTGTTGGCGGACGAGCGCATTAGACAAGGGTTCGTCCATGTCAAACCGATTGCCGAACAACTGCTCGAGAAAGTACAGGAAATGGAAGGACGCGCCGCCGTCCTCACCGGGCTGACCAGTGGTTTTGCCGATCTCGACAAAATGACCTCCGGTCTCCAGCGTGCGGATCTTGTCATTGTGGCTGCTCGGCCGTCGATGGGTAAGACCAGTTTTGCGCTGATGTTGGCAGAGAATGCGGCGATACATGCGGGAGCTGTGGTCGGAGTCTTTTCGTTGGAGATGTCGAAAGAAGCGCTTGTCATGCGTATGCTGTGCTCGCAGGGAAATATTGATGCACAGCGATTCCGAAATGGATTTCTTTCGCGACTCGAGTGGGCACAGATCGCAAAGTCGCTGGGTATTCTGGCGGACGCAAAAATCTTTCTTGACGACACACCAGGACTCACTGTTCTGGAAATGCGAGCGAAGGCTCGTCGTTTGGCAGCCGAGCAAAAACGTTTGGACCTGATTGTTGTCGACTATCTTCAGTTGATGTCGGGGTCATCCAAGCGTTTTGAATCGAGGCAGCAGGAAGTATCGCAGATCTCGCGCGAGCTTAAAGGATTGGCAAAGGAGCTGAATGTTCCACTCGTTGCCCTGTCGCAGCTTTCGAGAGCACCTGAATCGCGTTCAGATCACCGGCCACAATTGGCCGACTTGCGCGAGTCTGGAGCTTTAGAGCAGGACGCGGATCTGGTCGCGTTCATCTATCGCGAGGAGCAATACAAAACGCCTGAGGAGCGCGACAGTTTGCCGGAAGAACAGAAGAACGTCGCCGAGATAATTATCGCCAAGCAGAGGAATGGCCCAACGGGAACAGTTGACCTGCGCTTTACACCTTCGAGTATGCGCTTTGATAATTTATATCGAGAATAATGTTGATCCTATAAATTCAACAGTCAGGAAGGGGTCAACCGGAGCGCGACCCCGCCCCAGTTTCCATCACCATCCAGCATTCATCTGAAAACACTCAACTCACATAAATTCAAGAGTCAGGAAGGAGTCAAGGGACTAGTGGAGTGGAAGCAAGTGAAGATCACTGAACTCCTAAAAATTCCAGTGAGGAAGGGGTCAAGTGGAGCGCGACCCCGCTCCAATTTCCATCACCACCCAGCATTCACCTGAAACACTCAACTCCCATAAATTCAAGAGTCAGGAAGGAGTCAAGGGACTAGTGGGTTGGAAGCTAGTGAAGATCACTGAACTCCTAAAAATTCCAGTGAGGAAGGGGTCAAGTGGAGCGCGACCCCGCCCCAGTTTCCATCATCACCCAGCATTCACCTGAAACACTCAACTCACATAAATTCAAGAGTCAGGGAGGAGTCAAGGGACTAGTAGAGTGGAAGCAAGTGAAGCTTGGGCGGGGTCGCGCTGCGCTTGACCCCTTTCTGACTGTAAATTTTTGCAAAATGTGTGGTCTCCAGGAATAGGTGGATGCTTTTGAAGATGCCAAGGCTGACTAGTGGAGTGGAAGCTAGTGAAGCTTGGGCGGGGTCGCGCCGCGGCTTGACCCCTTCCTGACTGTAAATTTTTTCAAAATGGATGGTTTCCAGGAATAGGTGGATGCTAGTGAAGATGCCAAAGCTGAAGAGTGGAGTGGAAGCTAGTGAAGCTTGGGCGGGGTCGCGCTGCGCTTGACCCCTTCCTGACTGTAAATTTTCGCAAAATGGATGGTCTCCAAAAATAGGTGGATGCTTGTGAAGATGCCAAGGCTGACTAGTGGAGTGGAAGCAAGTGAAGCATGGGCGGGGTCGCGCTGCGCTTGACCCCTTCCTGACTGTAAATTTGTCAAAAATGGGTGGTCTCCAGGAATAGGTGAATGCTTGTGAAGATGCAAAGGCTGACTGGTGAATTGGAAGCTAGTGAAGCTTGGGCGGGGTCGCGCTGCGCTTGACCCCTTCCTGACTGTAAATTTTTGCAAAATGTGTGGTCTCCATTAAAATCAAGATCGCGCTCCAAGGGAACTCACTTCAGTAACAAACCAGTCGTGGTTGCGATAAACTAATCCTGCCAAACGCGAACAGAATTTTTATCACCCTCTTGGAACAGCACGGCCACAACATTCTATCTCGTCCGACATGGGCGGAGATTAATCTCGACAACCTCGCAAGTAACTTTCATTCAATCAAGAAGCGCGTCGGAGCAGCGCCGAAAATCATGGCGATGGTGAAGGCTAACGCCTACGGACATGGAGCTCGCCAGTGCGCCAAACGACTGGCTGCCGAAGGTGCAGACTGGTTTGGTGTCGCAACGCCCGAAGAAGGGATCGAGCTCCGCGAGACTGGTATCACGCAACCGATACTTTGCGCTGCGGGATTCTGGTCCACCCAGGCTCAGCTTTGCATTCAGCACAAACTTACGCCCGTGATATACCGACTTGATATGGCAGAACTCCTGGATCGCGCCGCACGGGATGCAGGCGTTGTCGCTGATGTCCACGTTAAAATTGATACGGGTATGGGCCGGCTTGGTGTTCGTTTCGACGCTCTCGATGAGTTTGCCGCTCGCTTCGCACAGTTCCGAAGTCTAAGGGTCGACGGGCTACTGACGCACTTTGCTGCTGCCGATGATTCAACTTGTCAGGCTTTGACGTCACATCAAATAGAACGTTTTGAGGAATCAGTTGAGTTCTTTCGACAACGCGGATTTAAACCGACGCATTGTCACCTTGCAAACTCCGCAGCTATTTATAGCCAGCCAAAAGCCTTCGGAAATATGGTGCGACCTGGAGGTGCGCTGTACGGATTGTGGCGCGACGTTCTTCCCCCATGCGAGTCCGATCCGCAACTCGCGCCGGTGATGTCTCTCTATTCAGAAATCATTGCTCTGAAATGGGTACCGGCCGGCGAGACGGTCGGCTACGCCTGTACGTTCGAAGCGCCGCGAAGAACTTTGATTGCTACATTGCCAATTGGATATCACGATGGATTCATCCGCGCCCTGTCAAACAAAGGTCGAGTCATGCTGCGAAGTACTTATGCGCCTGTTGTGGGTCGTATTTCGATGGACCTGACGCTGCTCGACGTTACAGACGTAAACGACGTAGAGATAGGCGATCGAGTAACCTTGATGGGAAGGGAAGACTCGCTTGAAATTACCGCAGAGCAGATTGCCCAAACCGCTGGAACATTGTCGTATGAAGTCACGTGCGGTATCAGTCATCGTGTGCCGCGGATTTATAGATGACGATTAAAATCACAATATGATCACCATCGATCCCGAATCGTTTCGTATCCCAGTCATGGAAAACGAAGGTACGTCCGGATTGCTTTATCGCGCGCACAAGCATGCGCGAAAGGCAGCGACAATTATTCTCGGACACGGAGCGGGCGCCAATCAGTCGAGCAGTTTTATGCGCCTGATTTCGATGGGGCTGGCAGCTCGAGGGGTAGATGTTGTTACTTTCAATTTTCTGTACATGGAAAACGGAAGACGCGCTCCCGATCCGAAGGTGCGGCTGGAATTGTGTTATCGCTCCGTCATTGCAAGCGTGCTGACGAATAACAAGCTTGCGAAGAACCGGCTATTTATCGGTGGAAAGTCGATGGGCGGCCGCATCGCTTCGCAAGTGGCGGCGTGGTCGGCCGAGGCAGATTCAGAGCTCGCCGCAAAACTTACAGGCCTAGTCTTTCTCGGTTACCCGCTACATCCGCCGGGAAATCCGCTGAAGTTACGAACAGAACATTTACCAAAGATCCAACTGCCGATGTTATTCGTGCAGGGCACGCGCGACACGCTCGGCGCCGTTGAAGAAATACGCGCCGTAGTTAAACAGCTTCGATTACCAGCCGAGATTTTTGCGATCGAGGGTGGCGATCACTCGCTCAAAGTGACGAAGAAAACCAACATTCAGCAGGAAGTGTACGACAGGATTCTGGATACGATTGTTCGGTGGTGTTCTGAACGTTAATCCTGACCTACTTCTCCACTGGTAAATCACTCCGCCGGCTCCAGTCCTCAAAAGATCCATCGTAAACACGCGCATCGTAGCCGAGGTATCGCGCAACGAAGTAGAGCAGACTGGCTTGTTGTCCGATGTGACAGTAAGTTACGACGCTGTTGCCCGGTTTGACACTTGCGGTGCTGAACAGTTCGGTCAGCGCACCGGCGCTCTTGAATTTGTTTGTTTCGTCGACCAGGCTCGAAAATGGAATGTTCTTCGCATTCGGTATGTGTCCGCCGCGCGGCATCCGTGCCACTTCAGCGCCCGTGTAAAACTGCGGCGCGCGTGCGTCGAGAATTTTGATGGACGGATTATTGAGATTCGTCTTTACCGAGTCAGCATCAACGACGATGTTTCTGGGCTCTAATGTGAGGTGCCCGAACTTCGGCACTCTAATTTGTGAGGTCACTTCTCGACCTTCGGCACGCCAGGCGGGCAACCCACCGTTGAGTATCGACGTGCGGTCGCCTAATCCAAGATGATCGAGTGTCATGAATACGCGAGCTGTCGGTGTCACCCAATCCTTGCTGAAGTAAACGATGATTCGAGAGTGATCTGACACGCCAAGTTTTCCAAACGTGGTCCTCAACTGTGCCACCGGTGGCAATTCCAGCGTCAGTCCCTCCCCACGCGGCGTCGAAATGTCAGCGAGCGCGATGAACTGTGCTCCCGCAATGTGGCTCGCAACGTATTCGTCTTTTTCACCAACTTGCAATAGAACGAGATTGCTATCGTTTAGGTGTTTACTGAGCCACTCGGTAGACACGATCATCGAATCGCGTACGTTTGCATGTACAGCAAGAGTTGGTGCGAGCATTACGAAAAACATCCCACAAATAGCTTTTTTCATTGTTTTCTCCACAATGAGGTGCCTAAAGGACAGCGGTCTCCTCCAAGAGTCGGCCGCCGGCAAATCGATCAAATCCCAGTTGAGTAGCGTCTACCACATCTGAATGACCCTGCACGATCAGATCAGCAGTAATTCTTCCGGACGCGGGGGAATGCATGACTCCATGACCACTGAAACCGTTTACGAAAAAAAGTCCTTCAATGTTTGGCGCGGGACCGATGATCGCATGATGATCGGGTGTCATCTCATAAAGACCGGCCCAGGCGCGTCGTGGGTTTACTTCCGCCTCAATTAAACACGGAACGCGGGAAGCTGCTCGCGTGAGGATCTTTTCCACGAACGTGTTGTCGAAGTCAGTCTTGAAACCAGGAGTCTCTTCCGGGTCGTTCCAGGCGAGCAGAATCCCTCGACCTTCGCGCCGGAAGTGAAAGCCGCTCGACATGTCAATAACCATCGGAAATCTTTTTGGCAATCCATCGAATGGTTCAGTAGGCACCAGTTGGCGGCGCAACGGCTCGACTGGAAGGTCCACCCCGGCCATTTTCGCAATTTCTGCTGCCCACGCTCCGGCTGCATTCACGACAACAGGAGTAGCAATCACACCGCGGGACGTTTCAACTGCAGCGATTCGTCCGCTCGTAACAATAAGACCGCTGACGAGGGTATCAAGCCAGAGTCGAACCCCATGTTCACGTGCCTTCCTCATGAATCCCATCATTACGCTGTGAGGATCGACGAAACCATCAGTGGGGCAGTAGGTGCCGCCGATAATGTCATCAATGCGAAGTTGGGGCAGCATCGACAGAATGTCTTCGGGCGAAACCAGTTCTACATTCGTAACGCCGTTTGTGATCTGCCGCTCTCGATTGTCTTTCAAGTAGCGGAGATGTGCGTCTGTAGTTGCACAGAAGAGGTATCCATGCGGTCGGTAGTCAGCAGGATAACCTAGTCGTTGGTCGAAGGTGGAGAAAAACTCGATTGAGTAGCGCGACATTTTGATGTTCACTTCTGTCGCAAATTGCGCACGGACACCCCCCATACTTTTGCCGGTTGAGCCCTTACCCTGATGACCTTCCCGCTCAACAACGATCACGTTTGAGCAGCCTGCCTCAGTTAGATGATAGGCCACGCTGGAACCAACAATGCCACTGCCGATGATTACGACGTCCGCTGTTTCAGTCATAACGTTGGAGCTGAAGAATAAACCTCATGTAGACAATGTCAATGAAGCTGAGCTGCATCGCCTTTCACTCCGAAGAAAACCTCAGAAACGGTACATGTCAGCGGCGATAGACCGTCCTGCCGACCAGGAGCCTAAAAACATGTAGACACCCATCGCGCAATTAATCGATACTTTGGCCGTATCTAATATCAGGTGTTCCGCTTTTGGCCTTACTATTCTTTTGCAGGATGACCCACAATGCCGAGACCAGCAGACTTTGATCTGACATTTGCACGGCTCAAGGAAATCCTAAAGCCATATGAGAAGAAGCTCATAGTCGTAAGTGATACGGACAAATATTATGGACTCGAAACACCGCACGTATTGAAAAATAAACATCGCTTGTTTTTTGGAGGAGTTCGTAAGGGAAAAGCCTATGTGAGTTTTCACCTGATGCCCGTATACGTATTTCCCGGAAGGATTTCGCCCGAGTTGAAGAAGCGAATGCAGGGAAAGTCGTGTTTCAACTTTATATTTCCCGATGAAAAGCTGTTCAAAGAGCTGGCAAGGTTAACTAAAGCTGGATTCAAGACCTTCACATCAAAGGATTTCTATTCTTCGTTTTGAGGAGTTCTCGCAAACGTGCCCCGTACATTCGATTGCCCACATGCGGAGAGCCGATCAATTATCAAACCGGCTCCGGCGAACTGTCAGCTGTAACTACCGCAGTTCCATAATAGCCGAATTAAATGAAGCGCCCGGCCCTCCAGCCCCGATGGTGAAGCGGAACTTGATATGAGGGTTGCAGTAGATGGTGTGGGCAACATCTATGCCTCGGGGTATTCAATAACGCAGTGTTTGAGTTTGCGCCTGACGGAAAGTTTGTTACGCGTTTCGGAAGTAGAGGGGACCAGCCGGGACAGTTCACTGCGCCATCTGCCATAGCGGTCGACGGTCAGGGGGTCATGTCTATGTGAGCGATTCCAAAGGCGTGCAGGTTTTCGATGGAGAAGGTCGGTACCTGAATGTCTTCAAGACGCCGGGTAACGCATCGGGTATGGTATTCAACGATAAAGGAGAGCTGTTCGTCGCGGGCAGAACGATAGTGGTCAAGCTGGCGGTGAACTTATGAGGATTGAAGCGGTGGGAAAGGGTTCGGGCGTGTTTCGCGCAATCATTGTTTTACTAAGCCTGGTGTCAGCGTTCTTGTCTGTTAATGGTCAGGCAACTCAGACTCAGATCGTCCTTCTTGGTACAGGTACGCCTTATCCAAATCCTAAAGCGTTTGGTCCAGCGACCGCGGTTACTGTCGGGAAGCGCGTTTTTCTTTTCGACGCCGGCGTTGGAGTTATGCGTCAAATGAATGCCGCCGGTTTGGGTATCAGCGGACCCGAGGCGGTATTCATAACGCACCTCCATTCGGATCACACGCTAGGTTACCCGGATTTGATTTTGACGTCCTGGATTATGCGGAGGACGTGGCGACTCCCGGTGTTTGGACCACCAGGGTTACAGAGTATGACTGATCATTTGCTGGCCGCTTTTTCTCAAGACATACAAATCCGAACGCGCGGCCTGGAACGTCTGACACCGGGAGCTTACCGCGTAACAGTTCATGAGATAGGACCAGGCGTGGTTTACGAAAAAGACGGCGTACGAGTTACGGCTATTCCGGTGCCGCACGGCAGTTGGAAATACGCATTCGCCTATCGGATCGACACTCCGGATCGATCGATTCTCATCTCGGGAGACACGCGCCCGAGTAATGCATTGATTGCCGCCGCGCAAAATGTTGATGCGTTAGTGCATGAAGTGTATCTCTCTAATTATGTGAGGCCGGAAGACAGACCCGGTGGAAAGTTTTGGCCACAGTATCTACGCCAGTTTCACACGTCAGAAGTGGAATTGGGCCGGATCGCCGCACGTGTGAAACCAAAGCTACTTGTGCTGACGCACATTATCCGTTTCGGCGGTACTGACGCGGAGCTGCTTAGCGGAATTCGCTCGGCTGGTTATACGGGCCCAATCGCCATCGGCGCCGACCTTGGCAGATATTGAAACTAAAGTAGCGACGAGCCCACCTAAACACGGACAATCACGGAAAAAGCGACCTGTCCAGCGTCATTGCATCACGAAGTTGTAAGTGATCACGCCGGATACTTTTACAGGTCGATCGCCAAGCATTGTTGGCGAGAAGCGCGCTTGCAACGCAGCTCTCTGAGCCTCAACAACAAGCAGCGGGTGTCCGGATACTGCTCTTGCAGAAACCACTCTTCCTGTTTCGTCGATCAGCACCTGCACATTGACAGTACCTTGCACTCTTATTTGCTTCGCCATAATTGGATACACCGGCTTTGGCAGGAAAATCGCCTGGCTATTTAATACTCGTGAAGCAGTGATGATTTTCTTGACTACGGGAGTCGGTGTAGCTACGGGAGGTGGATCACCAGCTTCAACGATTATTCGTGATGGCTCGACGACCGTTCTTCCCGCACCGGTTGCTGGTCCTGACCCTGCGTAGCGCACACCGGCGTCATGTGGACCAATGCGGACGGGGCCCGTCTCCGGCAGCGGTAGATTTTGGTTAGGTGTGACAGAAATGGCGGCTCGCGTGACTTCGGGATGGTTAACACTGAGCATTGCGATCACGCGTTCCGGGATTTCGGACCGGTCGCGAGCTGTGTTGCGCGAACGTTCGACTTCTGCGATAGGTGTTGCTGCAGGTTGAGCGAAATCTAATGGTGAAAGCATCATAATTTCATAATTCTGCTCTTCAAGATGCGCATCGTAAGCGTAGATACTTACAACGCCCGTGATCACAAACAGAAAGGCGTACGTGGCAGTGGTGAAAAGAAAGAACGAGCTGCGTCGCTTAAACTCCTGCCGGTGCGAACTGGATTCAATTAAATGGTTGAACATCGGTGACCTCCTTCGTATTTGGACTTGAGGTTCGACTTGACTGGCCAACGTGGATCCAATCGGGAGCGGAACTCAAAATCCGCGGTCTGCCGGTGCCATGCGAGTCGCGGTTCGCAAGATTAGACTCCAAAAATAACGGAAGGTTCCTTGATGCTGGTCAGTTGTCAGTCAGTCAGTAGTCCGTTGCGCGTGTTTCGTGAGGCAGTCGCCTGCAGTTGGGGGAGAAGACGAACAACAGCGACTACTGACTACTGACAAACACCTGCCTGCTGACAAACACCAACACTGTTCTTGCCATAACCGATCTGACCCCTTAGGATTGCACCGCTCAAACAACCCGCTTCAGGAGCAACGTACCTCATGGCTACCAAAGAGGCTTTCCAGGAAGAACTCAATCCCTTCGAAATTGCTAAACAACAATTTAACCGCGCGGCTGACTATCTCGATCTCGATGCCTCAATGCGGCATGTCCTGGAAAATGCTAAACGGCAGTTGATTGTTTCAATTCCAGTCAAGATGGATGGCGGTGATGTCCAGGTTTTCGAAGGCTACCGAGTGCAACACAACATCGCTCGTGGTCCTGCCAAAGGAGGAATACGTTATCACCCTAATGTCACTCTCGATGAAGTGAAAGCGCTCGCTTCATGGATGACGTGGAAATGCGCCACCGTCGGCATTCCTTATGGTGGTGGTAAAGGCGGAGTGGTTTGCGATCCAAAGAGTCTTTCGAAAAATGAGCTCGAACGCTTGACGCGCCGGTACGCGTTCGAGATTGCGCCCATTATTGGACCAGACCGCGACATTCCCGCACCTGATGTCTACACGGATGAGCAGACGATGGCCTGGATCATGGACACGATTTCAATGGTCCGTGGCCACACGGAACTCGGCGTTGTTACTGGAAAACCGATCTCCCTTGGTGGTTCGCAGGGTCGTAGTGAGGCAACTGCGCGAGGTTGTCTTTACGCATTGCGCGAAGCATGTCGCGTACAGGGAATCGAATTGAAAGGCGCACGTGTTGCGGTACATGGGTTTGGCAATGCCGGAGCAAACATTGCGAGGCTGGTAGCTGAGGATGGTGCGAAGGTTGTCGCTGCGTGTGATTCACGGGCCGGTGTTGTCGCGTCCAATGGTATTGACATGCCTGCTGCGTTGAAGCACAAGGCCCAAACGAAATCGCTCGCGGGACTTGCCGGCACAAAGGAGATTGCGCCTGACGACGTAGTCGGGGTGGACTGCGACATACTGTTACCTTCAGCGTTGGAAAACGCAATTACCTTGAAGACTGTCGGGAGCGTGAAAGCAAAAATCATCGCCGAACTCGCCAATGGACCAACAACGCCTGGAGCAGATCGTGTATTGGCGGATGAAGGAGTGTTTTTGATTCCTGACATCCTGGCAAACGCTGGAGGAGTAACGGTAAGTTACTACGAATGGGTGCAGGATCAAAATTCGTTCTTCTGGACAGAACGACAGATCAACGAGACGCTTGAGCAAACAATGCAAACGGCATTCAGCACAGTTCACGAAACCGCAAAACGCTACAACACAGATATGCGGACCGGGGCCTACATCCTTGCCGTTTCACGTGTCGCTGAAGCTACAAGCGTGAGAGGGATATTCCCTTAACGGCATCCTGGAGAAGTCAGCTCGAACTTTCGGCGTTCTGAAGGGCGCAATAGCGTCGCTTTCTGAATCCTTTTTGGCGCCGCCTTTGAAGGAGGAGTTTCCAGGTGCGACGTGCGCGGCTGTCATTGCGCTGTCAATGTTATACCGCCTGTTTGTCGCTCTGCCTCGCCGCAAAGCAGTTGCTTAACAACAAATCAAAGGGAAGCCTACTCCAATGATCATGACAGACAAACTCACAATTTACGAAAAGCCCACTTGAAGCAAGTGTCGAGAGATGGACAAGCTGCTCCGGGCGAGTGGCATTTCATTCGAAAAAGTCAATTACTACGTCAAACCACTTACCAGGAAGAAATTGACTGAGCTACTCCGCAAAATGAAGCTGAAGCCTCGAGACCTGCTGCGGACGAACGAACCTGTTTACCGTGAATTGGGTCTGGCTACAGGTGATTTCAGCGATGCTGAGATCGTCAACTTCATGATTGAATACCCAGATTTGATTCAGCGACCGATAGTTGAGCGCGGAAATGAAGCCGTACTCGGTAGACCTGTGGAAAATGTGAAGCAGCTTCTGTAGACCAAATATGAAGAAGTCAGAAACGGTTTTTGCGTGCCAGAGTTGTGGCCACCAATCACGCAAATGGTTAGGGAAGTGCCCGGAGTGCGGTGAATGGAATTCGCTAGTTGAAGAACGCGCGCAGCTAACAAAAAGATCGACAGGTCGAAACGGGTTCAAACTGCGCGACGTCGTTGCCGTTCCGTTCAGTGAAGTAGAGTCACAGGACGACGTCAGAATATTTTCGGGTATCACCGAGTTTGATCGCGTGCTCGGTGGCGGAATAGTTCCAGGGACGCTGGTATTGATTGCGGGCGACCCCGGCATCGGCAAGAGCACCCTCCTCTTACAGGTTGCAGATCGACTCAGCGCCTCTGGTGGCTGCGTTCTATACGTTTCCGGAGAAGAATCAGAGCGACAGATAAAGTTGCGTGGCGAACGGCTGCGTGTCGAAGCCAGAAATGTTTATCTGCTGCCCGAAACAAACCTCGAGAATATCTTTCACGAGGTGGAAAGGCTCGCGCCTGGTACGATCATTCTTGACTCCATTCAAACGGTATTTTCAAGCCTCATCGATTCTGCTCCAGGTTCCGTATCACAGGTTAGGGAAGTAGCGCATCAGTTTCTGCTGCTTGCAAAAAATCGAGGGATTGTTGTCTTCCTGATCGGTCACATAACCAAGGAAGGCTCGATTGCCGGTCCAAAAGCTCTCGAGCATATCGTCGACACGGTTCTTTATTTCGAAGGAGAACGTCATCACAATCATCGCATCGTGCGAGCGACTAAGAACCGGTTTGGTGCGGCGAATGAAGTTGGGATTTTCGAGATGACTGGCAGCGGTCTGATTCCTGTCGCCAATCCCTCTCAAATGTTCCTCGAGGAGCGACCGCAAAATGTCGCCGGCTCTATCGTCACGGCCTGCATGGAAGGAACACGGCCGATGCTGGTGGAGATTCAAGCACTTGTGTCGCACACAAAATACGGCACAGGACGTCGGATGACCGAAGGGGTGGATCAGAATCGGGTTTCGCTACTGATTGCGATGCTCGAAAAGCGTGTTGGTCTGGAATTGATCGGCGACGACGTGTTTGTAAATATCGCAGGTGGCCTGGAAGTTGATGAACCGGCGGCGGACCTCGGTGTTCTCGCTGCGATCGTCTCAAGTTTCAAGAATAAGATTGTGGATCCACACACAGCGGTGTTCGGCGAAGTAGGGCTTACAGGGGAAGTGCGTGGCGCCTTACAGGCTGGCGTACGCGCACACGAAGCACAAGCCCTTGGCTTCAAGAAAATAGTGATGCCCGCCTCTAATGCGTCGGGGCTGGAACGTCTCCTTGGCTTGCGAGTTGTCGGCGTGCGCTCTGTTGATGAGGCGATCGCGGAGCTGTTCTGATTGACAAATCCAGGCAGATATCGCCCGTCAAGGGGTTCGGTTATAAAAGTTGACGAGGAGTTCGTCGTTAAGTTTCTCTTGATTGATGCGGGTGAAACCATCCAGATAATTCGAAGGTATGAAAGTATCGGAGCCTTTCACGGTCAAGGGCACTTCCGTCACGATCCACTCGTCAATATACGGCAACAACTGCTGAAAGATTTCGGCGCCACCAATTACATACAAATCTGTTGTCAGCGATTTACTGAATGACAAGAGTGAGTCGAGGTCGCGTAAGACGATCAGCGACTCGGCGGGTTCTATATCTGCATCGCGGCTCAATACAATGTTAAGCCTGTTTTTCAAAGGCTTACCCAGAGTCGTCCAGGTTCTGCGGCCCATAACAACTGCATGTCCTGTGGTTGTCTCCCGGAAGAACTTCATGTCTGCAGAATAATGCCAAGGCAACCGGCCACCTTTCCCGATTGCACCATTCCTATCTACCGCAGCGATTCCAATAATCATTTTACATTTTGCCGGGATCGATGCTGAAACTGCTTATACAGCTACTGGAGCAGCAATCTTACCGTGAGACTTGTAACCGATCAGATTCAAGTTTTCATACTTGCATTGCATCAGTCCTTCCAGGCCGCGCAATTTGTGTTCGCCGTCGATAATCTGCAATTCAGGTAGAGGCAATGGTTCACGCGCAAGTAATTCCCGAACCTGTTCAAGATGGTTTTTGTAAATATGATAATCACCAAGCGTGTAAACGAACTCACCGACAGCTAAGCCGCACACATGCGCCACGAGGTGCGTCAACAACGCATAGGAGCTTATATTGAATGGGACGCCGAGGAAGGCATCCGCCGAGCGCTGATAAAGCTGACAATGAAGGATTCGACGTTGCTCGATCTTGAATTGAAACAACGTATGGCAGGGCGGCAGATCGACGTTATCAGCTTCCCGCGGATCCCAGCCTGTGACGATTAACCTTCGTGAATCGGGATTTGTTTGGATACGACCTAGTAGCGCGGCAATTTGGTCGACACCATCACGCTGTGGATAATGGCCACCAAAAGATCGCCACAGGTAACCGTAAACTGGTCCCAAATCTCCAGCTGGCCGGCCGAAGCGTGCCGTGTGGTCTGCGTCGGCCCATTCCGCCCAGATATCAACACCTCGTGCACGAAGATTACGTTCGTCAGTGTCACCTGACAAAAACCAAAATAGTTCCTCCGCAATCCATCTGAAAGGAACTCTCTTTGTAGTGACAATGGGAAATCCGGCGCGCAGATCGAAACGAGTTTGAAAACCAAAGTGAGATATTGTCCCCACGCCGGTTCGATCCTGGTGCTCCCGGCCGTTCGCAAGAATCGATTGCAGCAACTCGTGATATTGTTTCATGTGAGCACGATTATAATACGCGAAAAGCGAAAGGTCGCGAATGCGAAAATACAAACTCGCGTTTCTCGGATTCGGCAATGTCGGCCGTGCTCTTGCTCGCCTGTTGCTCTCGAAATCAGCAGAGTTGCAAGAGAGTTATGCGATCGACTGGGTGATCACTGGCGTCGCCACAAGACGGCTTGGCTGGATCCAAAGCACCGGCTTTGATGTCAGTCAATTACTATCCGGAAACTACGAACCTTGCAACCACGCTGAAGGACTGAGCGAATGGCTGAAGGCGTGCACCCCCGACATTCTCTTTGAAACGACTTCTCTAAATCCTGATTCAGGTCAACCCGCAATCGATTACCTTCGCGCGTCGCTACAAGCGGGTGCGCACACAGTCACTGCGAACAAAGCACCGATTGTTTATGCCTACGATGAACTGAACCGGATGGCTCTGAAAAATGGCCGGAAGCTTTTGTTTGAAGCGACAGTGATGGATAGTGCTCCGGTATTCTCCCTGTTTCGCGAAACGCTCCCGGCCGCTAAAGTCCGAGCTTTCTCAGGAATTTTCAATTCAACTACAAATGTGATTCTCGAGACGATGGAGGCGGGACGTACATTTGACGAGGGCGTTAAGGCAGCCCAGGATTTGGGCGTGGCTGAAACGGATCCGTCTCACGACGTAAACGGATGGGACGCAACGATGAAACTCTGCGCGATTGCGCGAGTGATTTGCGGCACAGTGTTATCACCCGCAAGCGTTCATCGAGAGGGCATCCGAGATTTAACTGTGCCTATACTGCAACGAGCACGAGCAGAGGGTAGACCATACAAACTTGTTGCGCGTGCACGAGTGTTGGAAAAAGGCGCCATAGCTGCGTCAGTGCAACCAGAACAGGTCAGCAGCTCAGATCCACTGAGCGGAATTCGCGGCACTTCGCTGGCGGTCCATTTTGAGTTGGATATGATTCCGGGGCTCACAATTGTCTCGCATCGGCCGAATCTGCAAAGCACGGCGTACGGTTTATTGGCTGACTTGGTAGCAGCAGTCAAAGACGATCCATACGAATCGCCCTGACTTTATCAAGACGAGAGTTGAGCATTAGATATCCAAGTCACAGATTGAAGAAGACCACTCACTCGGCAGCAAGTTCCTGCACTGCAAACACTAACCGTTCGATTTCTTCATCTGTCGTGTAACAGGCACATCCCGCTCGTAACAATCCGTCCGGCGACAGGCCAAGTCGGGCAATTACTGTCGCTGCATAAAAATCTCCGTGCGATAGGAACAACGCACTTTCTGCCAGGCGTCGCGCCGCCGCAGTTGAGTCCCAACCGTCAATCGTGAACGCAATCGTAGGAGTGCGAGGCAGATCCGGCGGTGGTCCGTAAAGGCGAACCTTGTTGATGCTCTTCAATCCTTCCCACAAACGTTCAATAAGAAAAGCATTGCGCTTGTGAAACTCTGAAAATATTTCACGCAGTCTGCCGTGACGATCCGCGAGGCTACTCAACGACGCAAGAAACCCGATGGCCGCAGCGGTACCCACGATGCCTTCCTGATTCTGTGTTCCCGTCTCTGCATTTTCCGGAGCATAGTCTGGCGCAGGAACTAAGCGGGGGAAATTGATGGCCTCGAGTAACTTTTTCTTCGCAAATAAAACGCCGATGTGTGGACCATAAAATTTATACGCAGACATAGCCAGGAAATCGCACCGCAGTTCCTTCACGTCAATCGGTTCATGGGGGGCGTAATGCACAGCGTCAATAAAAACCAACGCTCCGTGTTCGTGGCCCAGCGCGATCGCTCGACGGATGTCGTTGATTGTGCCCAGCGCATTCGATGCGGCGCCGAGCGCAACAATTTTTGTGCGATTGTTTATTGACTGTTCGAGAATGTCCCAGTTGAGCTGACCGGTTTCCCTGACGAGTGGAACTGTCCGCACGGTTACGCCGCGTTCGACTGCGAGCCTGCGCCACGGATCGATGTTCGCGTGATGATCAAGTTCAGTTACGACTATCTCGTCGCCGAATGAATATTGGATTGCAAGCGCTCGAGAGAGATGAAAGGTGAGGGTCGTCATGTTTGCGCCGAACGCGATCTCGTTCGCTTCTGCATTTAAGAATTCCGCGCATACCTCGCGCGCTTCTTCGATTGCTGCATCTGTTTCAGCGCTCGTCGGATAAGCCCAGTGTGTATTGGCATTATGGTGATAAAGATAGTCGCTCATTGCCTCAGCAACAGCGCGCGGTACTTGTGTGCCGCCAGGCCCGTCGAAATAAGCAACAGACTGGCCCCGGTGAATCCGTTGGAGCGCAGGGAAGTGTTCACGAATTTCGGTTGTTGAAGCAACGTGCGATTTACGATCGAGACTTGTGGACATGGTCGGCATCATAAACTGCGACACAGAAGTTTGCTAAGCGCGTCGCAGCGCCGGACGCGCAACTGATTCATTTAGTTCTTTGTACGTGCGGGGGGGATTCAATGGCCCGGCCGTATGGTCCTGATCAGCCGAATCCGTGGTACGCGACGTGCCACACGGGTATGGTGAGCGCCAGCGCCGACGCGCCAACCTTGTAGACCGAGGCATTTCGGTTATGCGTTATGCCCTTGCCGATACTTTTGACCATTCTAACACCATGAGCTATTCGCGATGGACGAGCAAAGAACGGAAGAGAGGAACTTGTCTTAATGATATTTTGGAGAGCACAGTCCGGCTATAAAACCCGAACCTCATGATGAATTCAAAATCCAACCGAGAAAACCGAGAGACTCTGCCTGTGAAGATCCTGTTAATCGATGATGGAAGCGGTAGCGTCAGCCGCATTCAGCAGCTTCTGTCCACCTCTGATTTTCCTTCTTACCAACTCGATTCGGTAGCAACCCTCATCGCCGCAGCGGCTAATTTCCGCCGTAACTTACACGACGTCTGCATCATCGACTCGGCAAAGGCAAGAACAAAAGATTTTCTTGTTGAGGCAACGCGAGTGGGTTGCACGACCCCATTAATAATCGTTAGCAGTGATAATGCTGACGAGGTTTTGAGTGCGTTTGAAAACGGCGCATCGGATTGCCTCATTCGTGACCATCTGAACGCCAGGATTCTGGAACAGTCAATTTGTAAGGCCATTGAAGGAGCCCGCGTTGTTTCACTGCAACGTGAGAATGAGCGTCGGTACCGCGGATTGATCGATAACGCACGCGATATTGTCTATACCCACGATCTGGAAGGTAACTACACGTCGGCCAACAGGGCAGCTGAGCGGATATCAGGTTACACGCTCGAAGAGATCTTAAAGCTCAATATCAAGAGCGTAATCGTTTGTGAAGACCTCATTACTAGTCAGGAAATGATCGAGCGGAAGCTGTTGGAACAAAAAGAGACCACTTATGAAGTGGATATGATCACCAAAGACGGTCGACGTGTTCCCGTTGAAGTCAATAGTCATCTCATTTACGAGGCAGGTATACCCGTAGCGGTCCAGGGGATTGCTCGTGATATTTCTGAGCGTCGCCGCGCTGATTCAGCGTTAAGAAAGAGTGAAGAGCGGTACCGGGAGCTATTCGAAAACGCCAACGACATCATTTACATACACGACCTCGAAGGAAACTTTAAAACGCTCAACGAAGCTGCAGAATTCACAACGGGATATTCTCGCGAAGAAGCACTGAGGATGAATATAGTGCAAGTGATTGCGCCTGATTACCTCGAAACGGCGCTGGCAATGATCACTCATAAAGCGCAGCCGGAAGCTCCTACGGTTTACGAACTCGATATCATCAATAAATCTGGTCAACGGCTATCTTTGGAAGTTAGTACGCGCGTCGTGTTCGACGATGGTCGTGCAGTTGGGATTCAGGGTATCGGTCGCGACATTACGGAACGAAAGCGATCGGAGCTGGAACGCAGAGTGATCCTGGAAATAATTCAGAGTGTCACACATACGTCAAACCTCGCTGAACTCTTGCAGCTTGCTCACCAGGCACTCGGAAAAATCCTGTACGCGGAAAATTGTTTCGTAGCTTTGAAAGAACCTGAAACCGGCAACTTCACGATGCCGTTATTCGTCGATAAAGTTTTTGAGCCTGTCACACTGGACAATTTGATGAATGGCCTGACTGCCTATGTGTTCCGAACAGGTGAGCCTTTGTTGTCCGGCCGGGACGTCTTCAACCGACTTGTTGATGAAGGTGAAGTTGAACTTGTAGGAAACCCGTCGCCTTCGTGGCTCGGCGTGCCGATAAAAACCCCATCCGCCACTATCGGGGTACTCGTAGTGCAGAACTACGAAGAGAAGAATGTTTACAGTGTAAGAGATCTCGAGTTCCTTACATCTGTAGGTGGGCAAATCGCTTTGGCGATTGAACGTAAACGATCAGAGCAGGCGTTAAAGAAATCGGAAGAGGAGTACCGCGACATCTTCGATAACGCAACGATGGGCATCTACCGTTCGACTCGAGATGGGAGGTTGATAACCGCAAATCGCGAGCTGGCTCGGATGCTCGGCTATTCCTCGATAGCTGAACTCCTGCAATGTAACCTGGTTACGGATGTTTATTGCGATCCAAATGAGCGAGCACGATGTATTGCTGAACAATCGCGAACGGGTTCTGCCGAAGGTCTCCACGTCTTATGGAAAAAGAAGGATCGTACTCAAATCTGGGTGCAACTGAGTGCGATTGCAATTCTGGATGAAAATGGCGATACAACGTTCTTCGATGGTTTCGTACACGATGTGACGGAGCACAAAGCGGCGGAGCGTGCGTTACGCGAAAGTGAGGAACGGTATCAGCGGCTAGTTGAACTGTCGCCCGACGGCATCATCGTGCACACGGATGGCATTATCAGTTTTATTAACGGTTCTGGTGTGAGACTCATCGGAGCTCCGACGGCTGCGAGTCTGGTCGATAAATCCGTATACGAGTTTATCGATCCCAGCCAGCGTCAACGCTTCGTCGATCGTGTAAAGCTATTGCAGCAAGGTGAGATCTTGCCGCCTGTGGAAATCATGGGAAAGCGCATCGATGGAACCGAGGTGCATTGTGAAG
Organism: Pyrinomonadaceae bacterium; assembly: GCA_046262775.1. Classification (GTDB taxonomy): domain Bacteria; phylum Acidobacteriota; class Blastocatellia; order Pyrinomonadales; family Pyrinomonadaceae; genus PSRF01. Next base: position 40,920 of record JBHEMC010000020.1, read on the forward strand.
TGATGTCGGTGCCGTTTACGAATATGGGTCGACCGGCAGTGCAAGTCGTAGTGCGCGATATTACTGAAAGGAAGCTTGCAGAGCTTGCGCTCGAGGAAGCCAATGTGCGTGCAATAGCTGATTACGAACAGCTCGTGGAGCGAATTGCTGTTTTGGGTCAAACTTTGGGTAACGCGCGCGAATTAAGGGCCATTCTGAGAGCCGTGAAGGATTTCACGACCGTCTCCGTTCCGTGTGACGGAATCGTAATCACACTTCATGACCAGGAGAAGAGTGTGCGCGGGGCTGTTTACAGCTGGCCCGACGATACGGAATTTGACACTGAAGAGGCTACTAACATGCCAGTCGGGGATGGCGTCACCGGTCAGCTTATCGAATCCAACTCGACTGTCGTGAATAACGATTATGAAAGACCAGCAGGCGCAAATATGTCCGCGCAGATAGGCGATCGCAATTTGGAAAATGCGCCGCGATTTGCCATGTCGGATCCGATGATCATTATGGGCCGTACGGTAGGTTGCATTGAAATCTACAGTTACGTGTCTCAGGCATATCGTGAAGAGCACAGGATTGCTATGCGCATGGCAGCCAGTCTGGTCGCGAACGCAGTTGAAAACGTCGCGTTGATGGACCGTGAGCAGGAGAAAGTGGACCAGTTGCGACAGTCGCAAAAGATGGAAGCTGTTGGTCAACTCGCAGGCGGAGTGGCACACGACTTCAACAACCTGCTTACTGCAATCACCGGCTATTGCGATATCGGTCTGCGGCGCGTCGGCGACAACGATGGGCTTCGCAAGAACCTGCAGGAAATCAAGAGGGCGGGTGAGAGAGCCGCATCACTAACTCGTCAATTACTTGCCTTTAGCCGAAAGCAGATGTTGCAGGCAAAAGTTATCGATCTGAACTCTATAGTTGGCGATCTTGATCGAATGTTGCAGCGACTAATTGGCGAAGATATCGATCTTGTGACGCTTCTGGATGCTAAGCCCTGTCGAGTGAAGGCTGACCCGGGTCAGATTGAGCAGGTTATTCTGAACCTCGTCGTTAATGCGCGAGACGCAATGCCACGGGGCGGCAAGCTGACGGTAGAAACTGCGCGGGTGTCTCTCGATGCCGAACACGCGCGCACCCACGTGGGAGCAGTGCCTGGTGAATACGTTCTACTTGCAGTGAGTGATACAGGCACAGGTATCTCGCCTGAGATTCAGAAACGAGTTTTCGAACCCTTCTTTTCAACCAAGGAAATGGGAAAAGGAACTGGGCTTGGTCTGTCTACCGTGCATGGAATCGTAAATCAGAGTGGTGGCACAGTCTGGTTATACAGCGAAATAGATCGAGGCTCGACATTCAAAGTGTACCTTCCCGTGGTTGCGAACCCGGCCGAAGCAGTCGAACCAAAGCAAACGTCGCCCGAGGTGCGACAAGGCCACGAGACCATATTGCTGGTCGAGGACGAAGAGATGGTACGCAACCTGAGCTGCGAAATATTGGAGTCGCATGGATATCGGGTGTTGACCGCGGCGAACGGAGAGGAAGCCAGTCGGCTTTGTGATGTGTATACAGGAACAATTGATCTGATGATTACAGACGTAGTAATGCCACAAATGAGCGGGCGAGAACTTGCCGAACTGGTGGAATCAAAACGTCCGCGGATGCCAGTGCTGTATATGTCGGGCTACACGGATGATGCGATCGTAAGGCACGGCGTTCTGGAAGACTCTATGCCCTTTCTTCAAAAGCCGTTTATGCCGGAGGCCCTCGCCCGAAAAGTGCGAGAATCATTGACGGACAGCGTGGTGGAAGTTGTACGACCCGAAAATAATTAGCATGCGAGGTTTAGTAATTGATGATGAAGTGCAGGTGCTACCGTTGTAGCGGCAGCGTAGCGCGACGAAGGGTGGTCAGCGGAGCCGGCGTTTGAGAAGTAGCGTGAGGAGAACTGGGGCGTGGTGTTCTGAGGCGTGATGCTCCGACGCGCCGGCGAATTCAGCGTGCTGATACGTTTTAAGGAAGAGTGGTCGCAGAAGAAAGTGGTGTCAATGACAAATCATGGCAGTACGGTCGGAGGCTGGATGCGACAGCCAACAAAACAAGCTGCCGCACGTCTCCTCGGCGCCGATTGGTAAACGGTCGATCGCATTATGAAGCGACACAACATTCATTTGAGAAATTTGGCGCATTTTCTGATCAACCGCATTGCGTATCAATAACCTTACCGATAAATAATTCTAACTGCTCTTTTATCCGGTCCACTTCTCCGCAGCACGTTGCCATAATCATTGAGGCATTATCGACCTATCCTTTACAACATCATCAAATTCGCCGGACTTTTCAGTGGCACGAAGATTGATAAAGACATTATGGTTGACCTCACGTCCCACAGACTCACGGGACATTCAAAAACAGAGAAAGCGTGGAACTCCTTTTTCGGTAATCGGACGATTTCATACTCTCTCTGTTCTTGTTTCCGGTAATGACATGTGCTTTGGCATAGTGAACTGCCGGCTCGGATTCTGCAGCTAAAAGCTGCCTTAGTGCTGCTCGTTGCGGCATTAGACATGGTCTCTTGCCCAACCAACTACAGATTGTCCCTCATTGTTGCTTGTAACTACGCTATTGTCGAAAGGTTCATAAATTACAACCTCGGCAGCAACAGGGATGTCGGCGCCAGCAAAGACAGGGAAATGAAGCTCGCGCCACTCCTTACAGAATTGATCTTTCAATCACTGTTCGGAACACAATTTCGGACGGTGCGGCGGAATCCGTAACGTGGTCGATCTATCGCCCTATCGACGCGTTACGGAGGACGTCGTTTTGGCTTCCAATAGTCATCCAGCGTTGTGGAGACAAATTGAATGAAGGCCGTCTGCAATCAAGAGGGATTGTTTTGGACAGGAGGAACCGTTGTAACCGAGTTTCAAGCTTTCAGCGTGCATGCGACCAATGTCTGGAAAGCTAGCTCAGCCATCTGATTCTCCAATAACCATATCTGTGGCACAAATTATGCGGTATTCGAATCAACGCCGCTGAGGCGCGATTTGCGCAGCAATGTGGGGCGAAAGCGGCGCCCATTTTGCCCATTTGTCCACTTTTGCCCTATTCATCAAACCGGAAGAAACGATCAAAGACATGTCGCAACTAAGCATCGACTCCCGAAGGATTTTGATTGTTGATGACGAAGTTGAAATCAGAGATTTGCTGACTGATTTGCTTGCGGAAACTTTCCATTGCCAGTCTGTTGCAACAGCAGAAGAGGCGTTGGTCGAATTGCGCGAGCACGAGTTTACGCTGGTGATCAGCGACATCACGATGCCGGGCATGAGTGGACTGGAGATGATTCCGCACGTCAAGCAGATATCGCCTGATACGGTGGTAGTGATGATCAGCGGCATGCAAACGGTGGAGAGTGCGATCGAAGCTTTGCGGCTGGGTGCATTCGACTACCTGATGAAGCCTTTCGACCTGCGCCAGGTTGAAGCAGTGGTGAAGCGGGCGCTCGAACATCACGATCTGATGCTGGCCAAGCAGCGTTACGAGAACCATCTGGAGGAGTTGGTGGAACAACGCACCGTTGAACTCGACCGGGCGTTGGATTCGCTGGAAGATGCCTATCGCTCCACGTTGAAAGCCTTGACGGCAGCACTGGAAACGCGCGACTCGGAAACACACGGCCATTCGGAACGAGTAGTCAGTTACAGCTTGAGATTAGGGCGCGAATACGGACTGAGTCGGGAACAGATGAAGTGGCTGGAGTTCGGCGCCTTGCTGCACGACATCGGAAAGATTGGCGTGCCGGATTCAATTCTGCGCAAGCCGGCGAAGTTAACGGAAGAGGAATGGGTGCGCATGCGGGAACACCCGCTGCACGGGCAACAGATTCTGCGCGGCATTGAGTTTTTGCAGGGAGCGGCGCGCGTAGTGGCGCAGCATCACGAGAAGTGGGACGGATCAGGATATCCGCTGGGACTGCGCGAGGAACATATTGACGTTTGCGCGCGCATCTTTGCGGTAGCAGATGCGTTCGATGCGATCACGAGTGACCGCGTTTATCGCCGTGGCAAGAGTTATGAAGCGGCAGCGACGGAATTGGAGGCATGGTCCGGCCGGCAATTCGATCCAAAGGTAGTAGCTGCCTTCCATCGAGTCCCGAAAAAAGTTTGGGAAGAATTGCACCAGCAAGCTGGCCAGCCTTTTGACCGACCCGAGATCTCTGCGAGCTCACCGGGCAGCATTCGTCCCAATCGTGATACCGCCCCGGTTTATGTATAAGCAACAATGACACCGATATCAGTTTCACACCCCGCCGAAAGCAATCATCTCGCTCCAGTTATCGCGAACGACACCGATCGACGCATTTTGATTGTCGACGACGAAGCAAGTGTTCGCAATATGTTCGCGGAATACTTGGAAGCGAATTACATCTGCGCCACTGCTGGTTCAAGTGATGAAGCGTTGGCCCATCTCGCGATTGAGAATTATGCGTTAGTTATCTCAGACGTGCAGATGCCGGGCAGAAACGGCGTTGAGTTATTACGGGAGATTCGTGCCAAGTATCCTGACACTGCGGTGATAATGGTGAGTGGCATCGATCGGCCACAACGGATTCGAGACGCGCTGCACGTTGGAGCTTTCGATTATCTGATCAAGCCTTGCGAATTGGAAGTCCTGGCTCTTTCTGTGGAGCGTGCGCTTGAGCGGCGGGCGTTGACATTAACAGCGCGAAGTTACCGACGAGACCTCGAACGTCAAAACCTGGAACTGGCGGCGCGAAAAGCTGAACTTGAACGTTTGCAAGCCCAGATAGTGCACAGCGAAAAGATGGCGAGCCTGGGCCAACTGGCTGCAGGAATTGCTCATGAGCTAAATAATCCGGCTGGCTTCATCTATGGCAATATGGACCTGTTGAAGGAATATACGCAACGAATCGAACGTGTGCTCGATGTGTATGATAAGGCACCTTTACCTTCCGAAGTTGCTGCACAGATCAACGTGGTAAAAGGAGAGATCGACTACGAACGACTAATTGCAGAATTACATTCGATCGTCGACGACTGCGGTGAAGGTGCCCAGCGGATTCGCGATGTCGTGAACAACCTCCGCCTCTTCTGTCGCCTCGACGAAGCGGAAATTAAAAAAGTCGATCTTCATGAAGGCATTGATGCAACTATCCGGTTGTTATCGCGCTATTTCGGAGCGAGCCGAATCCGCTTAGTGCGCGACTACGGCAAGTTGCCGCTCGTGAGCTGCTATGCCGGCCAATTGAATCAGGTGTGGACCAATCTTTTGGTAAACGCGGCGCAGTCGATCGGAGGCGAAGGTGATGTGCGCATATCCACGCGTGTCGAGAAAGATGCAGTAGTTGTTCAGATCAGCGATACCGGGTGCGGCATCCCGGAAGAGCAGTTGCCGAAGATATTCGATCCGTTTTTTACAACGAAAGCTGTCGGCGAAGGTGTTGGCTTGGGGCTATCGATTACTTACGGAATCGTGGAAAAGCATGGAGGCACGATCACAGTTCAGAGTCGACTTAACGACGGCACAAAGTTTACGACTACGATACCGATAATCGCAGTGATAGGAAGTTAGGGTAAACAAGTTTCTAATCGCAGAGGAGTGCTAAACATGACCTACAAACTCTTAATTGTCGACGACGAGTTGCCTAATCTTCGGTTGCTGGAGCGTCTGTTTCGGCCAGACTATCAGTGTTTGACTGCTTCGTCCGGCGCTGAGGCAATCAAGCTTCTTGATCAACATGATATTGCGGTCATCATTACCGATCAGCGCATGCCCGAAATGACTGGCATCGAACTGCTCAAAAGCAGTGCAGATCGTCGTCCGCACATGGTCCGCATTCTCTTGACCGGCTATACGGACATTGAAACCTTGGTTGAAGCAGTTAACTGCGGCCTGGTTTACATGTACGTCAGCAAGCCCTGGAAAAACGATGACCTTAAATTGCGTATCACTCGAGCAGTGGAACACTACGAACAAAATAAACGGCGTCACTCATTGGTTGCGGCGAATGATCGTCTTGAGAACCGGTTAAAAGAATTGAAGCTCGGGTTTATTCGCGCTATGGCCGCGACGGTAAAGCTGAAGGACGAATATCTCTTTTCACATGGCGCCCGCACTGGCAAATGCGCTGCCCTCCTTGCGACGGAAACAGGACTCTCAGAGTCGATCATTGTACAGCTGACCACTGCAGCTTATCTCCACGACTTGGGAGCAATTGGAATGCGCAACAGCAATGCTTCCGGTGCCTCCCGGGCTGACATCCCGGTCATTGGCAATGGTGCGGAGTATGCGGCGCAAATCCTGGCATGCATTCCAGAGATGGATGAAGTTGCCGACATCATCCGGTTCTGTGGTGAGAACTATGACGGCAGTGGCTTCCCGCTTGGATTGTCAGGTGAGCAGATTCCGATGGCTTCGCGCATTATGCGGCTGGCCAGCGAATACGACTCCATTACGAACCCGCGTAATACCAGCGCTGCGGCGGATCATTCTTCTGCCATCAAGGAGCTGTCCCGCCGCGCTGGTCACGAGTTTGATCCAAAACTCGTTGAGGCGCTCTCGGACCTCAGCTCAAACCACCGGATGCAACTCGAAGAGTTGAGCGCGGTGCGAATGCGACCTGACTTGATCACGTGGGCAGTTAATTGAAATTGGCGGTGAGATAGATTAAATAATACAGCCCGGGAATATACAAAAGCAGGATTTCATGATTTACTGACGGGTCAGACGTCAGTCTACGCAGTCAAAAAAGAGAAAAGGACCAGGATGTAAGTCCGATCTACTCCGGTTTGCATCAGCAATACTGTTCATCGTGGAAACGCCCACCACTGTAAATGAACGGAGAAACGCTCATCGTTTCAAGGCCCAGTGTGACGCTGAGCTTACCGGTGACCTTTCCTTACTCGACTATGACGTCGAACCTACCTCTGAGCCGCTGGTGTTTTGCGGTGAAACGGTCGACGTGAGTGAAGCCGGACTACGATTGATTCTTCCGTCAACACTCCTGGACGAAAGATTTTGCGAGAGTGACCATACTCTTAGCCTGTTATTGCACCTGCCGACCTCGACAGTCCAATTGAACATCAATCCTATTCATTGCGAGCCGTTAACGCGCTCCGATGCAGGACAGGGATATGTGCTGGGGGCGCAAATCACAGGTCCCGACGAGGGACGAGCCGAGTTTGAGAGCTATTTGTTTGAGCTCGCAAAAAGTGAGGCGGGCGATCGAAGAACGTCACCGCCGATCTCTTATTAGCTGGCGCCACTCTCCGCTTCTTGCTTTTTCCTGCGCCACATCCCGGCGATTTGTTCAGCCTCCGCTAAAGTCAAATTGTCGTAAATGTCAGCGCTATTTTTGATTTCTCCGTCCTCGAGTTCGAGTACCTCCCAGTCGGGCGCATTGGGATCAGTTCCAGCGCGACCCGGTTTTACTCGAATTTGGTAGGAGATTTCAGGCGTTGATTCACCCATAATTGTCCTCGAGTTGCAATAGACAGGATTTACCACATACAAACATAACCAGCCGCTCACTCGCCTTGATCGATAAATTCCCTGGTGCGCGGATTCTTCGGAGATGTTAACAGCTCCGTCGCCGGGCCCATTTCGACGATTTCTCCTCCGTCCATGTAGACGACATTGTCAGCCAGCCCATGGAGGAAACTGATGGAGTGAGAAACGATCACCATCGTGTGACCTTTCGGAACAAAACTTCTCAACAATTCGCGCAAACTTGAAGCCCGTTTCGGATCGAGAGCACTCGTCGGTTCGTCGAATAACAAGATCGCCGGATGCATCGCCAGTGCCCGCGCAATAGCAACTCTCTGTTGTTCTCCGCCGGAAAGCGATTCGGGATAACGATCAATCGCATGTGCCAGACCAACTGATTCAAGCAACTGTCGCGCTTCAACAATTGCCTTATCGCGCGCAGTGTGTCTGACGTGTACTGGTGCTTCTATCACGTTTTGCAATGCGGATAGATGTGGAAACAAGTAAAAGTGCTGAAACACTGTTCCGATCTGACGGCGCAGCTCCTGAACACGTTTGCGATAGTCCGACGCGCTGCTGGAGGCTTCAAGCCGAACGTCCGAACAGTCGATGGAGCCGTTATCAATCCTCTCAAGACCGTTGAGACATCGTAGTAACGTCGTCTTGCCACTGCCTGAAGAACCGATAATGCCGAGCACAGTTTGCGGTTCAACTGAAAAACTGATGTCGCGCAGAATCGTCGTGCTTCCGATTTGTTTGCCAATATGGCTGACGGTGATCATGCGTTGACCTCCGCCGCAGGTCTGATCTCGCGATTACGCATGCGTCGTTCCAGGCGACGAGCCAGATGGGCCATTGGTAAGCTCATTGCAAGATAAAAGACAGATACTGCGATTCCAAGCAAGAGGAACTGACCCGAAGCATTTGCCAGTTCGCGATAAGCTGTGGCCAGTTCCCAAACAGAAATTGCGAATGCTACTGACGTGTCTTTAAAGAGAGACACGAAGTCGTTCGTCATCGGCGGAAGTGCGATGCGAAATGCCTGCGGCAGAATAATCCGGCGAAATGCCAGCACGGCGCTCATGCCCAAAGAGTAAGCAGCCTCCCATTGTCCGCGTGGTATTGCTTCGAGTGCGGCGCGATACACCTGAGACTCGTAAGCCGCATAATTCAGCCCGAGTCCAACGAGTGCTGTCAGCCATCCCGGCATGGTCAAACCAATCGCAGGCAGCCCAAAATAGAGGAAGAGCAGTTGTACGAGTACTGGTGTGCCGCGGAAGAATTCAACATACAGAGTGGAGAATGCTCGGAGCCACACAGGACCTTTCGACTGGGCAATCGCCAGCGGCATACCAAGAACAACTGCAATGATCATTGACCCAAAAGCGATCAAAATCGTCACTACCGCTGCACGAGTTAGTCGCCACAATGCTTCACTCCAGTTAAACGAGACGTTCGTTACGTCATAACCAACCTCTTTATTGGTTCCTGCGCGAATCCTTGTTTGAAATTCAACCTGAGCATCATTCCAAAGGTTCCATTTTTTAAGTATCTTTTCAAGTGTTCCATCAATGATGATTTTATCGATCGACTGATCTACTTCAGCCTTCAGTGCGTCATCGCTCTTACGTAGTCCGATTACATAGAGGCCGCGCATGAAGGGAGGGCCTGCCGGTCTTAGTTGTGGATTGGAACGCGCATAAAAGGCTTCAGCCGGCACATCCATGACCACTGCATCGAGTCGTTTCAGTTCCAGATCTCGATAGGCGCCAATTGGATCTGCGTAACTGCGATAGGGAATTGCCTGTTGTTGAAGTAAGCGCGAGGCTGCCGTATTGCCAAGCGTTCCCACGATGCGGTTTTTACAATCCGCCAGCGAAGTGATCCGCTGGTCATCACGTCTTACTGTCAGCTGGAGCTGAAAGATGTAATAAGGCTTGCTGAAGTTTATTTGCTGAGCACGGTCTGTCGTAGGTTCGAGTCCGTTGACGATAACGTCGAAAGAGTTACGCTGCAGTGCAGAGATGAGTGTCTCCCAATCGCTGGGTACGAACTCGGGATGGCGTCCCATTGCCGCTGCGAGAGCATCGACCATTTCTTTTTCGTAGCCGATGTATTGATTCGGATTTGCAGGATCAGTAAAGACGTAAGGCGCACCGCCACTTGGATCAGCGCCCCAGCGCAATGTTTTCTGCGCCATCGCAGTAGTGCTGAACAGTAAGGTGAGCGCGATGATCAAGGTGAAAGTTGTCGGTTGGGGGAAGTTTCGCCTCATCGGAGGTTAGTAAAATTAACAAGAACGGATCTGATCTAGCAATAAGTCGACCCTGAGTGTGTGCACGCAATGAGGCTATGAGAGTATCCGGTGAAGCCTGACGCTCGCAGCTAATGATCCGCCCGCTGGTGCTCTCAGCGGCGAAGTGTGCAGTTGAAGTGGTTGCAGCGTTATAGCGCGTCGTGTAGATTTTTGCGTGAGCCGACCTCAATACTTTGGTCAACAACTGTATTCGTTTAAAAAAAGAGGAACCCCACAGATGTGTACTGATCGAAGAGACTTCCTGCGTCTTTCGGGCGCTTTCGCAGGATCCGTATTAGTCGCACCCGCAGTGGTGACCGCAAACGCGGAAACTCAAAACACCCCTGACGCAATTCGCAAGCTCCATCGCATGACAGATGGCGTAGTTCCGATCTCAATCGACGAACGCAAGGCTCGAATAGAGAAAGCGCGACGATTGATGAGGGAAAATCGAATCGATGCAATGTTTATCGAACCGGGCTCGACCATGCTCTACTTCACCGGCATGCGTTGGAGCACAAGCGAGAGAATGTTCGCTGTCGTCATCCCGGTGAATGGGGAGATTGCCTGGGTTTGTCCCAAGTTCGAAGAAGAGCGCGCGCGGGAGTTGATCAAATTGGGTGATGACATACGTACTTGGGAGGAGGATGAAAGTCCCTATCAACGCGTTGTTGAGATTCTGCGCGATCGTAGTATCCGGACAGGCGCCGTTGGTATCGAAGAGCGAGTTAGATTTTTTTTGTACGACGGAATTCGGAAATCCGCACCCGGACTACGCTTCGTCAGCGCCACTCCTGTAACCGCAGGATGCAGAATGTTCAAATCACCTGCTGAGTTAGCGCTGATGCAGCGCGCTAACGACATAACCCTAGTCGCCTACAAAGCAACGCGCGACAGTATGCGTGAAGGGATGACGCAGGACGAGTTTGCCGGAGCTTGTGCCGCGGCATTCCGGGCGCTCGGTGTTAATGGCGGAATCTTCGTTAGCTTTGGAAAGTACACTGCCTTTCCGCACGGCAGCAGCACCCCACAGAAGCTGATGGAAGGCGATATGGTTTTGATGGACGGTGGCTGTAGCGTAGACGGATACCAGTCAGATATTACTCGTACGTTTGTTTTTGGAAAGCCCACGCAACGTCAGCGTGATATTTGGAACCTCGAGCGGCGAGCCCAGGATGCAGCTTTTGCCGCAGCAAAGATAGGCGCTCCTTGTGAAACTGTGGATGCGGCCGCGCGCAAAGTGATTACAGATGCTGGATTTGGTCCAAACTATAGGGTGCCGGGCCTACCACACCGCACCGGACACGGGATTGGGATCGACGGCCATGAGTGGACGAATTTTGTCCGTGGAAACAAGACGGCGATTCAGCCGGGGATGTGCTTCAGCGACGAACCCACAATTGTGATCTATAACGAGTTTGGGATCCGGCTCGAAGATTGTTTATACATAACAGAGAATGGACCAAAGTTTTTTACAGCACAAAGCGCTTCGATTGATGACCCCATGTAACGTTTGTAGTGCGTGGGCGGGCGAAGGGGAAACGCGAGTAGATTGCCGAGATAAAAATCGCTGTCGCGTTCTCGCTCCGCCCGCGCAAAAAATTAATGCTGAATAAACCCGGCCAGGAACCAAATCACTGACACCATAACAAACCCAATCAGCGCGGCTAACGCGCTCAGCGCGCAAAAAACCGAGGCCTCAATAAATTCTGGAAGTTTCTCTTGCCGTGTCAAAAACGTAATTGGGGAGATTCTTGTTTTCATTTCCGCCTCGATTGAGATGGGACAGATTGGTAACATTGCTCGCCTTTGATCGTTCGATTACAATCACCGCGCTTCGACTCGTCGGACCAAATTCGCGCTTAAACGATTTGCATGTGAGCTGAAATTAGCTCTCCAGGTTCGTGATGTCCTCAGAAACAGGCTCAATATTTCCTCAAAGATATTTCTCAAACGCGCAGTATGGTGGAAAAGGAAAGTAATTATTATGAATTTGGCCGGTTTCGCCTCGATTCGGCGGAGCGGGTTCTGCTGCGCGAGGGTGAATTAGTACCCCTTACGCCCAAGGTATTCGATATCCTTTTGGCACTCGTCGAAAAAGGCGGCCAGGTCGTAGAGAAAGACGATCTGATGAAACGGGTGTGGCCAAATACATTCGTCGAGGAGGGCAATCTGACGCAGAACGTGTCGTTGCTCAGAAAGGCGCTCGGCGAGAATTCGAGTGGTCCGCAGTTTATAGAAACCATACCTCGCCGCGGCTATCGCTTCGTGGGAGATCTCAATTCACCTTACCTCCCTCAAGCCACCTCACAACCTACGCAGCCAGATACCCGACAAACGGTACGAAGCACACAAGCACAACCCAACGGAAACGTGACCGTCTGGGGTCGAGTTGCTGCATTCACCTCAAGAACCCCGACGCTCATTGTTAGCGTAATCGCAGTTGCGATTTTGCTATTTGGCGTTTTCTATCTCACGGGCCGTGGCAGGGATAGCGCGACTAGCATCGAACCAATTCAATCAATTGCCGTCTTGCCGTTTCTGGATGAAGCGTCTGATTCTGATGTCGAATTTCTAAACGACAAGATAGCGGAGAGTTTGATTAACAGTTTGTCAAAACTTCCAAAACTCCGTGTAGTACCCCGAAGTGTGGTTGCCGCATACAAAGGTCAGGTCATCGATCCCAGAAGGATCGGACGGGAATTGAATGTGAGGGCAGTCGTTACGGGACGTATGAGCCGGCATGGCGATGTGATCAGCATTCAGGCGGATCTGATCGATCTCAATAGCGTCGCACAGATCTGGGGTCAGCGTTATGACCACAGCGTTGCCGACGCATTGCTTGTGCAGGAAGACATCTCGCGTGACATTTTTGAGAACCTGCGGCTGAAACTAAATGTCGAAGAAAAGAAGCAACTCGAAGCTTATCGATTTTACTTGAAGGGCAGAAACTCCTGGAACAAACGTACAGAAGATGGATTGCGGCAGGGAATCGAATTCTTCCAACAAGCAATCGACATTGACTCGAATTACGCTCTTGCGTATGCCGGTCTGGCCGATTGCCACAACATGCTGGTTGTTTATGGCGTGGAGAAACCTTCCGAAGGTTTTCCGAAAGCCAAAGAAGCAGCAATGAAAGCATTGGACATTGACGAAACTCTGGCAGAGGCTCACACGTCGTTGGCTTTCCTAAAATTCCGTTGGGAGTGGGATCGTGTTGAGACTGAGCGCGAGTTTCAGGAAGCGCTGCGGCTGAAACCGTCGTACGCTCCTGCCCATCAGTGGTACTCCTCATTCCTTGTTGCTGTGGAGCGCTTTGATGAAGCTATTGCGGAAGCGAAGCATACTCAGGATCTGGAGCCTTTGTCATTCGTCGCCAGTTCGCACCTCGGCTGGATTTACTATCTGTCCGGAAAGAGCGATCAGGCGATCGAACAATGTCGAAAAATTCTGGAGTTGGACCCTAATTCTTTTCCTGCGCGTCGATATCTCGGGTTGGCATATGAGCAGAAAGGAATGTACGCGGACGCGATCGGCGAATTTCAAAAGGGGGTAAAACTCTCAGGAAGTCCACTCATGCTGGCATTGCTCGGTCATGCGTATGCAGTTTCCGGCAAACGCGCAGAAGCAGAGCAGGTGCTTGCGGATTTGCAGGACTTGCAAAATCGGCGTTACGTTTCACCTTATACTGTCGCCGCTATTTACGCCGGCCTTGGCAATCAGGAGCAGGTTTTTAAGTGGCTCGAGAAGGCATATGACGAGCGCGACATTTGGTTGATGAATTTGAAAGTTGACCCTGTGTTCAGCAATTTTCGTCAGAATCGTAGATTCACGGACTTGTTGGCGCGAATTCGTTTGAAACCTTAAGAATATGGCCGAAGAGTGCAGCCATTTAGATCAAATTAGGGATGTCACACCGAGCGCGCGTGGTTGTGAAGACTGTCTGCGCATCGGCAGCACCTGGGTTCAGTTGCGTTTATGCCTAACGTGCGGCCATGTAGGGTGTTGCGATTCCTCTCCAAACAAGCATGCCACGAAACATTTTCAGTTAACCTCCCACCCCATCGTTAAATCATTTCAACCCGGCGAAGATTGGGGTTGGTGCTACGTAGATGAATTGATGTTCGACCGCCTCTAGCGTCTATACCGTTTACCCTTCTCATAACACTTTCTCAGAAATTTCTGGGTTAGGCAGGTGGGTTTACCTCGGTGACTTACATGACCCTTTACTCCAACGGCAAAATCTCAACTCTAATGCTCAGTAGCCATGAGCAACTCTTTAAAGTGTCCCTGCCAAATTGCCGGTAAGGTGTGAGTGCCGTGACC